>NZ_REBN01000278.1 GCF_007692705.1 Mongoliibacter sp. | reverse complement strand
AACATCCCAGGAAGAAACTTCCTCTCACGGTTAGGACTTGTAGCCCTTAGCCTAAGTGTTCTGGTACCGGAATCAATTGTAGGTTCGAATGCATATACCGTTCCCTCAACTTCCTGAGTACCTGACTCTCTTGAAAAAAAGATCTTCGAACCCAATTCTACCATACCCGCATATCGCTCAGGAATAGAAAACTCGATTTTAATAGGATCAATATTCACAATACTCGCAATCACGTCTGTCGTACTGATCACACTTCCCTCAGAAACCAGCCTTAATCCAAGAATTCCATCAAATGGTGCTCTCACGACTGTTTTGTTCAATTGGGCTTCGATCAAATTCATATCAGAAAGATTCGTATTGAACTGATTGAGCACGATATCATACTCTTCCTGTGAAATAGCTTCTTTCTCTAATAATTGCTTTTGTCTATTCTCCTGACTTTCAAAAAGCTTTTTGGAATACTCTAATCTCTGAAATTGAGCTCTAAGCTCATCATCATTGAGGTAAACCAATGGTGTACCTTTTTTGACAAACTCTCCTTCTTTAAATGCTATTTTAGTAACCAAGCCTGAGATTTCAGTCCTGAGATTCACCGTTTCGTTAGGAAGAACTGTACCAGTCACGCTGAGGTTGTTTTCCAATCTTTCTGGTCTTAATTCCACAACATTTACGGGAAGGGTCTGATTAGCGCCAGGTCCGCCAGCTGCTTGTGGTGAGGATCCAGAATTTCCTCCTCCAAAAATTTGATCTTTCCTTGGATAAATAAAAATAATCGCGACTACCGCAACTATCACAACTGTAAGAATAATTTTGGTTTGATTTTTCATTCTATGGTGATACAAAGAATTTAATATGACTAATTTTGGTTTCTAAGAAAATCTAATGAAAGCCGGTTAAATGCATCAGGTTGCTCTACGTTTACAACATGACCACATTCTTTGACAATTTTAAGGATAGAAAGTTTATGTTCTGCTACAATTTTTTTGACGGGTTCCAAAAACATGATGTCTTCTTCTCCCATCACGTATAGCGTAGGAATCCCCAACTCTCTCTCTTTAAAATACTTAAGAAGAGGGTTGATATCTTTGGTTAATTTAAACCATTTGATGAATTCTTTTTGACAAAGCCTCTTTGCCTCCCTGATAAATAAGTTTCTGGACTCCGAATGGTGTCTTCTTGGCATGATGATCCAAGCAAATAAGCTATATAGCCACATGTATGGAACCACACTTTTAAAGGTGTTTCCCAACAGAACGAGTACCCTGGAGGTAAAATTCAGTCTTGTGATAGCACCTGCCATCACCATAGACTTCACCCTATCAGGTTCCATTTCTGCCAATTGCCTGATCAAAATTGTGCCCAGAGATACGCCCATAAAATGAGCCGGAGGAATCTTAAGATGATCAAGAACCTCAATGATGTCTTTGGTGACTACCGAAAAGGTATACTCATCTTTCCATATATTCTTTATGGATTGTGCGGACTTACCATGCCCGCGTAAGTCAATAAGCAGTAGGTTAAAATCTTCTTTAAATTCCCTAATCTGTTTGTACCAGATTGAAGATGAGCCTCCTGCTCCATGAATAAAAACTACCCAGTCCTCACTCGTAGAATGCTTGTATGTTTTATAATACAACATGCCTTTTTTATTTGTGCTGAGCATATAACTTGATAGGGACATAGATAGTTATTCAACCGAAAGCTAAGACCTTTCGTTCTTCATCGAAAAGAAATAAACATAGATGGCAGTAGTTGATTTTTAGCGGTGAATTTTTGGACAATCTAAGCAAGCTTTTTGAAAATCAATATGTGAAAAATACATATTGATAGAAGCTGGAAACTCGAAAAAAACTGAATTCGAGTGTATTAATTTTCCAAGTAAAGGCAATTGGAACCTACCTTGGACATCTTCCCAGTAGTACCAGCTCAATCCAATTAACATAACTTTTGAGTGATGCCTAGGTTCAGTCGACTACAATCGAGAGGCCGTTCGTAAAGACACGAACGGTGGCAACAAAAAAACCACCCATATCCGTAGACAAAAAAAGCCAGTCCCAAAAGGAACTGGCTTTATATTTATAACCCGATTTATAGCTTATAGCTTCGTCAGGGTAAATTCAATCGGATCTGTGATGCCGCAGCTTGATTCAGTATCATCTACAAAGAATACCTGAATGACACTGTCATCATCCAAATTATACGTTGCAAGGTTGTCGTTATCAGATTCCCAAAGGATTCCAGGACCACCGCAACCGGCACCAGCAGCTTCTTCAGGTTTAAGAACAACACCGCAAGAGAATATTATACTGAAAGGTCTTGTGGTAAAGCCACCAAGATAATTTACAGTAAATGTTCTTGCAATACTGGTTGAACCTTCAGTTAAAGTAACCACTTCCTCTACGAATCTTGTAGGATTACCGAAGAATGGATCACTAGGACCTCCTGTCTGCTCCAACTGGTATTCACCAAGACCATAACCTGCAGCTAGCGGGCAGATCACGTCGATATTGTACAAGAAAGGAGAATCATAGAATACACCACCGGCAACATCAGAAGATCTGTTATCCGGTCCGAAAACCCTTCCAAACCTATCTGTGGCATATAGTCTCACTTCAAAGACATCCCCACCTTCAATCTCATCAGCGGTTAGACCAAGAGCCTGAATCATGGCGGAAGCAGGTATGTCAGCTACCACCCTTTTAAATCTGTTGTCAGGACTCTGGGTAAAATCAGAACCGGAAATGGTTGCGACAGTAACTTCCTGTCTTTGACCACCAGATGGAGCTGGAGTAAACTCTAGTCCTACACCTGGGATCAATCTTCTATGTCTCACACGAACTTCTATGGACTCAACTGTAGTTCCTTCTTCAGCATCTACAGCTTCTAAGGTTACATTGAACCTTGAACTTTGCAAATCAAAGAAGTTGAAAGTCAAACTATTCGATTCAGCTGATCTTATCGTACGCAAATAAAGCGCCGTATCAAATTCTGAGTAAGGAACATTTGGCTCAATGAAGTCCCTACAAGAGGAAACAAATGCCAAGAGCACTACAAATATCCCTAAACTTATTTTTTTCATATTCATAATTTCTACCATTTAGAGATTAATATACCCAACTGTTTCCTTCAGGATTGGTATCCCAAAATACACGCTCAGTTCTTGATTCTGATTTCTGTCTGGCGTTATTGTTGGTTACCACATGGTTGTTCGGATAGAACATAGATCTTGGGAAAGTCCCAAAGTTCTCCAACAATCCTGGCTGCATATTACCTGGCTTTCCTGTTCTTCTGTAAAGGTTATAAGATTCATTACCGTTACCGAACAAAGCCAACCAATATTCTCTACCAATAATATCCATTCTGTCATCAGCATTAGCCTGACTCCACTCTCTGTCTACTACTTCAAGGTAGTCTTCAACTTGCTCATTATAATCAGCAAGTGGTTGGAAAGTATTAATCACCCCAGCTTGAGTAGTAGCTACAGATTGTGCTCTGACATAATTCATGGATTTTTGTATACCGGCATCAAGATATGCTTTTGCATCTCCAGACACACCATCCATAGTTTGAATGGCCTCAGCTATCATGAAATCAACAAAAGAAGGCAACATGATTGGATGAACTCCTTGACCACCTGCTCCAGCAGTTGGACTTACTGCAGCGCCTGCATTGTTGTCAAATCTACCACCAGCAGGATAAACACCCCAAGCTGTTCTACCTTCACCATCAGGCGGAATACCTTCTGCGTTCAAGTGATCTCTACCCCAGTAACCCCTGGTTCCTGGAAGACAGAATGGCCAACCACCAGCCAAATAATGACCAGGAGCAATCTCTCCCAAACATCTTAGTTGATCAGCATCTGTTGGGTTAACAATTACTTGTCTGTAGAAATAGAACCTAGCTCTTGGGTCTGGTACAGATTTTTCTTCAGTCATTCTCCACATAAACCAAGTAGACTGGTAGTCTCCACCACCACCAGGCTGATATTGAGACGCAAATCTAGGGTGACGGGAATCAGGGTCAGTAAGGTTAGTTCCGAAACGGAATACAAATTCCTGACCAGGCTGAATAAAATTGTTTGCAGCAATCAAAGCATTAATCGCAGCAGCAGAACCTGAAGGATCTACCAATTTTCTATTCAAATGATATTTCAATTCCAAAGCATTGATCAACCTTACCCAGTTAGCCCAAGTTCCGTTGTAAAACAAGTCTTGCGGAGTACCAATTGAAGAGGCAGCAAAATCTTCTCTAGCCGCCTGCAAAGTAGCCAATGCCACTGCATATACTGCGGACCCTTCATCCAAGTTTGGACTTAATGTAGTCCCAGGATCCAAAGCTTCAGACCATGGAACATCATCAAATTGATCAACCAATGTCATCAGTGTGTATGCTTGCATAACTCTTGCCATACCTGCATGTCTCCTGAAGTTCGCTTCTTCGGCCAAAGGGACAAGGAATTTTATGTTATTCAGAATATTTGCATACGCATTCGTCCATCTAGCATTTTGAGTAACAGGAGCGTGAGTCTGCTCATAAATATTAGATCCCTGGTTTAACATTCTTGTCAAACGCATACCCGTGTCACCTGTCTGATTAAAGAAGGTGGCGAAGTCAATCTGAATTCTATTCAATACCAAATTTAAACTGGCTGTTTCAGGAGCTACGTTGTTCGGATCCTGTTGCAGATCCAGGTCGCATGAACTTACCAACACCAAACTTAGTGCGATAAGTAAGCTATATATTTTTTTCATAATCTTCATTTTTGGGGATTAGAAAGTAAGGGTTACTGTACCACCAAATCTTCTGGAGCTAGGACCTGTTACAAAGTCAAAGCCCAAACCGTTACCTACACCTAGACCCAATACATCCGGGTCAAAGTTCATATTAGGTGGGAAGTTCAAGGCTAAGAACCAAAGGTTAGTACCACTCAATGCTACAGAAGCCCTTTTGAAAGGTGTTCTTGAAAGCAAAGAAGTTGGTAAGTCGTATCCAAAAGAAAGCTCTCTCAACCTTACTGTAGATCCATCGAATATATTGGATTCATCAGCACCAGTATGGTATTGGTTGAAGAAGTAGTTGGAAGCAGTTACCTGGATATCATTAGGAGTACCGTCTTGCTTCACACCTGGAAGAATGAAAGTGTACTCTCTGTCTATTACTGGATCTTTGGTTACACCCCTTGCAAGGGTTGCAGTTACAGTATTGGAGAATATAACCCCTCTGTGTCTGTATTCCATCATTACATTGGCAAAGAAACCTTTGTATCTGAACGTGTTGATCCAAGATCCAGTCCAAGCTGGGTTAGGATCGCCCAATTCAATTGGTTCAGCAGCAGTTTGGTAATCACCATTCGGCAATACAATTGGCTGCCCGGTTTGCTCATCTCTTGCAAAGCCAGAGCCTTTGATGATGTTGAATGGTCTGCCTGGAATGGCGAAGTTACCCAAGTCGGTAAAACCAGCCACAACAATCTCATCCAAACCTTCACCCAACTCCATGGTTACTGTTCTGTAAAGCGTAAAGTTTAGAATAGACTCCCAGTTGAAACCAGAAGCAGTAGTTACAGGGTTGGCAGTGGCTTGAAATTCAATACCTCTGTTTCTGATTCTACCGATGTTGATTGCTGTATTGGTAAATCCTGTAGAAGGATCAATTGGTGCAAAAGTGATCAAATCCCTTGTATTTTTCTGATACAAGGAAAGATCAAATCTCAATTTATTGTTGAACATACCTGCCTCAACTCCAAATTCGAACTCTTCATGTAATTCTGGCTTCAAATTGGCATTACCCAATTGATTGCTCAAAGCTTGAGTCTGGAACAAAGTACCTGCTGTATTTTGGAATGCCCTTGCATTCTGTACCAAAACATTTCTTGTAGAGTAAGGACTTGGAAAACCTGCAGAAGTACCATAACCGAATCTCAACTTCAAATCATTCACTGTAGATGAATTCCAGTTGAAGGCATCTGTAGGAAGGAAAGAAACTGAAGCACCTGGATAAAGGATTCTTCTGTTTTCTGGTTCTACTGTAGAAGTCCAGTCATTTCTCGCAGACAAGTTCAAGAAAAGATAATTGTCATAATCCAAAGTAATGTTGGCATAAACCCCCATTCTTCTTTCTTCTTCCGTGAAGTTCAAAACCCTTCCGGATATAGGATCTCTAGAAGAAGCTTGCAAGAAATTAGAATGTCTGAATAGATCAAAAGCCAATTGGCCAGTAGACACTATGCCATCCTGCTCATAATTGTCATATCTTGAGTTACCACCGATCAATGCTGACATGGAAACCTTTTCTGAAAGATCTTTTCTCCAATTGATGATCAAATCCTGGTTCCAAATGGTGTTGTTCACATTCAATGACCTGAAATAACCGGTGTCAACCAAGGTACTTACACCTCCACCGCCACCTTTATTGTATCTCGCTTGTCTAACTTCAGAATAAGTATCTAATCCAATTCTATAGGTTACTGAGAAGTTATCATCAATATCATAGTTCAAAGAAGTAGAATTGAAGAAACGATTCACAGTAGACACATCACTCATGAAATTAGCCATCCAGAAAGGGTTTACCTGATCATTATTTGATCTGTGCATCACACTACCCTGTGTAACTGGGTTTTGGAATGGGAAATTGGCAACGTCTATACTTCTTGGTACATATAAGGTGTTGGCGAACATAGATGGAACACCACCTGATGCACCTGAACCAAACGCAGCGTTAACCGGAGGTGAAGCCAAGTCTGTGATAGCAAAAGTAAATGAAGTATTTACTGTTAATTTGTCAGTCACAGAAGATTTGATACCCAAACCGAAGTTGTATTTGTTTAGGTTGTTACCTGGCGTAAAACCTTCATCATCCGTATATCCAAAAGATGCAGAATAAGAAGTCTTTTCAGATGCACCTGCTACTTGAATGGAAGTATTGGAAACAACACCTGTTCTAAAGAATGCCGAAGCAACGTCTTCATAGGCTCTGTAATCATACCTAATCGGGGTGGTTCCATCAGCTTCGAAAAACTCTGGAAACGCATCTCTTTGATTACCTACTGCAATCGGATGTGGAGTAGTTACACCCTCGTCCATTCTACCTCCAAAATTAGAGAAGAACAAACCTCTAGTTTGCTGAAAACCATTACCATAAATCTGTCCGAAAGTAGGCAAGGAAGCTGCTTGGTTTCCAAAAACTGACTGGTTGATAGTAACCTCAGCTTGTCTTCTTTTGCTGGCACCGGATTTAGTTGTGATCAATACCACACCGTTTCTACCCTGGTCACCATATAATACGGTAGCAGAAAGACCTTTCAACACCGAAACATTTTCAATGTTGTTAGGATCAATATCCAAGAAACGGGAGGAGGTTGTAGCACCACCTTGTGTAAATCCGCCAGCAGCATTTGTTCCAGAACTGAAAGGAACACCATCTACTACGAAAAGAGGCTGATTGGAACCAGTTGCAGAGGAATAACCCCTGATGATGATGTTGGTACCAGAACCTGAAAGACCGTTGGTAGCAGTAATGTTGACACCAGCAACTTTTCCTTGCAATACCCTTGAAACGTCAGCTTCAGGTCTGTTTTGGATAAGTTCTTCGCCCACAGTTGATACTGCATAGCCCAAGGCTTTCTTGTCTTTCTCAATACCGATCGCCGTTACAACAACTTCAGAAAGTTGCGACGCATCAGTAGTGAGGGTCAAATTGATTACGGATCTGTTGCCGATTGCCTCTTCCTGGGATTTCAATCCCACAAAAGAGAAAATCAGAACGTTTGATCCGTCAGGTACACTAATAGAATAATTACCATCCAAATCGGTGGTAGTTCCTACTGTAGTACCCTTTACGAGAACGGATGCGCCTGGTAGACCCAGTCCGTCTTCATCGGAAATTACCGTTCCGGTAATTACCCGTTGCTGCGCCGACACCTCTAACGTGAGTGCCATGGTGAAAAGCGCAATAACAAAGAGTAAAGCTTTTCTCATAAGGTATTTAGTTTAGTTGATGCGTAAAGAAAAATTATTTATTGCACTTTTCAAAATTGACGCAAGATTCATGAAGCGCTCTAAATATCTATAGAATATTAGTCTATTAACCAATTTTAACATTCGATTTACATATATATCAAAACTTGATCTATACATAGTTATATTTTTACCAAAATACTCATTCTAATGGTGCAAAAACCGTCTGAACGGTTCTTAGAAGTGATTATTTGGCAATTGGCCATAAGCTAATCCAAATCTTTATAAAATGGGGGTATTAAAAGATCAATACAAAATTTTATTCTGTTTCACATGAACCATGGAAAGACGTTAAACAAATAAATAATTACTGTTTTTTTAAAAAAAATGATTTTTTGAATTCAAAATTTATGTATTCCGTAATTAAATTTATTTTTTTTGTATAAACGGTAATTTTTAGCCAGGTTACAGCAAAACAATGAGAATTTGTTTCAATTGAGCTGAAAAAAAAATTAAATACCTTAAAAATTGGTTTTGTTTTGTTGGATATAAGATGAAAAATTCTATCCTATTTTTGAAATAGGGTATGTTTTGGTGAATTTAGCTTTAAAAAAAGCGAAAATCTGGATTACAGGGGTAATCCAACTCTTCTGTCATGCTTTACAAATATAATTTGGCTGCAAAACAATTCAAAATAATATTCTGTTTTTGAATATTGTATGATTTGAATATTGTACTTTTTACAAAAAGAAAAGGTCATGTTTCGCAAACATGACCTAAATCCCTTTTTTATTCCGTTTATTAAAAAGTAAAGCGTATAGAAAGTGCTACTTCATCACCCCAAAATCCCGCATCACCAAAGTTAATTACAGGTTTCCAGTCCAAAGACAGGTTGATAGGTGCATTGTCGAATACATAATCCAATCCGATGATTCCATCGAGTCCTACTACAGTGGTAGCGGCCCTATTATCACCCCAAGGTCTGTTGCTTCTTCTTGCATTCCAAGTGCCTACGTGAGCACCTCCACCAAAAAACCACATCAGACCCTTTACGTCAGAAATATCCTTATGAACTTCATAGAGTCCGGTAATGACAAAGCCTCCCCACCTGGAATGGAGAATCCCCTCCAAAGCAGCATCCTGTGAGATAAAATGTTTGACAGTAAGTCCATTGGAAACACCTGCCCTGAGGCCTATTCCAGTAGTGTATTGGGCAAATGATTGATTGCTCATAGCCATGCAAAAGAGAATTGCAGATAAAAAGAGTAATTTTTTCATAGTTTAGTTTATTTATAAGAATGAGGATTAGGCTTTCAAAATCATGCCAAATTAAGGGAAATGGGTGAATTTGCAATGCTAAGCCTGAAGAGCTATCCTAAAACAACCCATACTGGAGCTTGCGGAAGTCTGGGATAGCAAACATCCATTGCTCAATGAGGCCTGAAAGGCCGATCTTTATAAAAAATCAACTTTCTAAACTGAAACAGGACCTGCCAGGCCTTCTCACTCAACCATCAAGATCTCAAAAAACTGAATCGCGAGTTTCTACTCCCCAATGATAAAGCCCAAAGGGCTGACCCATG
>NZ_REBN01000234.1 GCF_007692705.1 Mongoliibacter sp. | reverse complement strand
ATCGAGGCTCTTGGGCCGTGAGTGGGTCGAGGTTGATATGAGAGATTTTGAAGAAAGTTGATTTTATTTTTTTTATCCTTAAATTGATTTAAATCTCTTTTATAAAGCCTATTTTTTTCCCGAGAAATTCGGGACAGGCTTTGATAAAAAAATAGGCGAACCCCGATAGCTATCGGGGCAAGAAAATGGAATTCCCGAAACTCGGGACTGGCTCTATCAACCCACATGGCCTCCGCTGGCCCGGTCCATTTTCATTCCCACCCGCGTGTATCGATAAAAGTTCGAGTAAGGTTGAAGGTTAAAATATCTTATCCCTTATTTTCCGCCGTAACCCATGGACCAATGTAATCAAAAGGCCATTGCACGGCCAAGGGATAAGTCTTTACAGGAATCGAGGCTGAAATTGAAATATCGAATAATGGAAATCGAATTTCGCCCGCCTGCTTCGGGCAGGAATAATGAAGTGAAAAAAACCACCGTAAAGGGTTGTACTCTCTCTAATCAGGGATTGATATATTGAAATGGATACGGCATAGGCTAAGGTTGAAGCTTGGTTATAGCGACTCAACTTACAGAAAACCGCATACTTATAACTCAAATCAATCAGGTTCTATAATAACTGTAGCAGCTAAAAAGGGACTTACCATAAAATACCCCAATGCTTCTGTATTTCCGCGCACCAATTCAATATTGGATACAGGATTTTGAGGCGGGGGGCTGAACAGTCCTCCATCATTGAAAAGAAGGCTGACCACTTGGTTGAGGTAATTATAGGCATTTCTGTTGAGTCGAAAGAGTTCAAGCCTTACCCTGTCATTTTCCCTAAATGGAAAACCTCCCAATTCAAATCCACGGTTGAGGATGGAAGTACCAAAGGTATCATCAAAAAGCAGGTAGTCATTGCGGCTATTGAGTAAGGTATCGTTTCTGACCAACCTGATTCTATAGAAATTATTATCAGTAAAAGGTATGTCCCCAAAGACCGTCAAGTAATAGCCCTCTTCCCGAAAGACCCTTTCTTCCTTAAATTCATACCTTATGCTATCCAAAGTAGGTGGTGGCAACAAGGTTCCTCTGGACATGTATTCACTCTCTCCTATGACCACATTCAGTTCATATGTCTCCCCTTGAATTCCACCGAAATTATTCGATGGCAGGTACCTGCCTGATTGTGGGGAAAACCTAAAATCTACTGAAAGCCCTGAGTCCACATTTGTAATGGATACTTCAGCATTTTCAATGACTTCATTCCCTTCTTCATCGTAGTAATCCTTTGATGCTGATATTTTTACAAAATTTACAGCTCCGTTGTCTGTCCAAAAAGCCTCGATTACGGGCTTTTTTTCTACGGAAGCCAAGTCAAGAAATACTTCTTCCTGACAGGAAAATAACGCTGCGGAGAGCAAAAAGAGGGTAATAAAATATTTATATCGCTTCATCATTAAAACTGAAAATTATAAGTAAGAGCAGGCAGGAAAGTAAAGAGGTAAGTCATTACGACTCCCGGTCTTCTACTGACTATTTCTTGTCCTGAACTCACATCAAAATTGATTTCTCCATTGACTATATCCGTGAATTGGTATGTGAAAGGATTCTTCCTTCCATACAAATTGTAGATACTGAAGTTCCAACTGCCCCTCCATTTTCTTCCTTTGTCCTCATTTTTCCATGTGACAGATGCATCCATTCTATGGTAATCGGGGAATCGGTCGGCATTCCTTTGACTCCCATAAAGGGGTAGTCTTTGGTTATCCACTTCATAAGATCCAACAGGAAAGGTGACAGCCTGCCCGGTGGTATAGATAAAGGTCATTCCTGCAGACCATCGTTTGTTGAACTCATGATTGACGACCAAGGTGAGGTCATGTGGACGGTCAAAACGGGGATTGTACCACCTGTCATTGCTGATCCCTTCAATTCTTCTCCATGTTCTCGAATAAGTATAACTCAACCAACCTGTGGATTTCCCTGAATTTTTCCTGAGGAGAAATTCCGCACCATAGGCATAGCCATTTCCTGTCAACAATTCAGTTTCCACATTATCCGTCAAAATCACACTGGCACCCTGCCTCAGGTCCACAAGGTTTTTAAAATCCTTATAGTAGGTTTCCGCAGAAATTTCCCATCTGTCCTGGTTCAGGTTTTTGAACAATCCTATAGAAATCTGATCTGCCCTGATGGGTGGGACAAAGGCATCAGCCGGCACCCACCTGTCCAGCGGAAGCCCAGCAGAATTGTTTGTTGCCACCTGAATGTATTGGAAAGTCCTGTTGTAGGCTGCTTTGATAGAAAGGTTATCTTGGAGCAGGTACCTCATAGACACCCGGGGCTCAAGACCTTGGTAAAATTTCATGTTTTCCAAGCCCGAGAACTGTAAAGTATCCAGTATGGCTGATTCGGGGCTAGGTTGTTCATCTGAGTATTGGTATTGTACTCCTCTGCCCACCCTATGGTAAATTCCCCACCTTAAACCTGCCTCAATTCTCATCCTGGCATTGATGTCCGTACTGCCTGCTATAAAGACATTGTTTTGCCAACCATTTCTCTGATTTGTAAAAATAGGTTCAATGGCTGATCCAGGTGCAGGTTCCAGGTTGATGGGTGCAAAATGATAAAATTGGGTATGAAAGCCCCAATTGATTTGTGTACTCTCATTGGGTAGGAATGTCCACTCAGCCCTTGTCCCGGTTTCTGACAAGACATTGTCCCAATCGAAGCCATTGTCATCATCCACAAAATTGACCATATACTTGTAGCGGCTGTGGTAGGTATTGAGGTCAAAAAAAGTACGCTCATTGATATTCCTGTTCCAGGTTGCGGAGCTCACCCAGTTGTCCCAGCCAAAGCCAAACTGGGCAGAAAGCCCTAAGAAATCCGACCCATAATAAGAAGAGAAAGAAAGTTTGTCCCTGTCTCCTAGCTTGAAGGTGAATTTACCACTGAGGTCATAGAAATATAAACTGTTGTTATTGATGCTTTCATTTGGCGACAGTCTCAAAAAAACATCAGCATAGGTCCTTCTTCCTGAAAGCACAAAAGAAGACTTGTCAGAGAAAAGGGGGCCATCGACAGTCAACCTTGAGCTGATGGTACCTATTCCTCCTTCCCCTCTTACTTTCTGGTAGTTACCTTCTTTCAAGGAAACATCAATGACAGAAGAAAGCCTTCCACCAAGGTTTGCAGGAATATTTCCCTTGTAAAACTCCACTCCTTCCAATGCATCAGGGTTGAATACCGAGAAGAATCCAAAAAAGTGAGAAGGATTATAAATGGGTGCTCCGTCAATCTGGACAAGATTCTGGTCTGCGGAACCACCCCTGACAAACAGGCCCGTGGTTCCCTCCCCTGCTGTTTGCACCCCAGGTAAAAGCTGTAAACTCCTCAAAAGGTCTACTTCTCCGAACAATGCCGGGATATTTTTAATCGTTTGTATAGGGACAACGGACTTTCCCATATCCAGACTTTTCACATTTTGATCGGGTCGCCTTTCCAGAATGATGATCTCTTCCAAAGAGAGTTCCTCGGGTCTGAGGTAAAATTTAACATCTTTTGCGATATCTTTTTCCTGTATCAAGCGTACGCTTTCAGTGAACCCTATAAAACTAATAATCAGTTTAGCTGGTAATTCGATGATAGGAATTGTAAAATTGCCATTGATATCGGTGACGACTCCCTTTTGGGGGTCAGATTCCCAATATACATTTGCTCCTGGAAGCGCCTCGTCGCTTTCATACTCATAAACCGAACCTTTAAGAATATTATCCTGCTGTGCAAAAGATGAAAAACTCAAAAAGAAACACCCTAACACAATCACCAAACGGTATAAAAAACACATGCTCTTATCAATATTTTGATTACCTAACGGATATTGACCGTTGGCTGTTGAAAATTAGTCCAATAAATTCTTAATCCTTTTCTTTTCATCTTTATTTTATAATTTCAGGGCATGATTTGGGCATTTCCGGACTACTCACTCCTCATTTGGTTAGCAATAATTTTCACGCTGCTGTATGGGATATACTTATTTCGATTCTATTGGATCAATAAAAAGCTTCAAGTAAGCAAACACAGGTTGATTATCAAACTTCTGTTGCGTGGAACCTACTTTTTACTGTTTTTGATTGCCATGGCAGGACCATCCATTGGAACCTCCATGAAAGAAATCAAGGAAGAAGGAAGGGACATCTTTATTGCCATAGACCTCTCACATTCCATGAATGCGACAGATATTGGCCCGAGCAGGCTTCAAAGGGTCAAATTTGAGCTTAAAAATCTTGTCAAACAATTTGCAGGAGATAGAATTGGATTAATTATTTTCAGTTCTGAGGCTTTTATTCAATGCCCACTCACTTTCGATCAAAATGTGTTGCAGCTGCATTTAGATGGGTTGAACACCTATTTGGTGCCGGCACAGGGAACAGATATCAGTGCTCCTCTTGCGATGGCATTGAGTAAATTTGAAGCAGAGGAAACGAATGAAAATAAATCCAGGTCGGTCATACTCATTTCAGATGGTGAGGACTTTGCGGATAATTTCAAAGGATTGACAGCAGATCTCAATGATGCCGGCATACGTGTATTTACCTTAGGTGTAGGTACAGCTGAAGGCAGCACCATTCCGAGGGGAAATGGTCTGATTGTTGATCCAAAGACAAATCAGCCTGCTATTACCAGGATAGAACCTGCAAATATGAGGTTGATTGCTTCACAGACCAATGCCGAATACTTTGAACTTTCGGATGAGGTGCAGGAAATCCCCGACCTGATACAGGCCATAGAAAGAGTGGAAGGCTCGGTAACTGGATCCAGAATGGTAGAAGCTTCGGCCAATAAATATTTCTATTTCCTGCTTGCTGCAATAAGCCTGGCCATTTTGGATATGGTATTGCCATTCAGAACCATTAAATTGTGATTCCGTCAAGTATAATAACATCCATGACAAAATATCTTCTTTTCATATTTCTGCTTATCCCTTCTTCCCTTACAGACATTGGGAAAAAGAACAAAGCCATCAAAGAAGCTTCCCGCAGTTATGCAGAAGCTGATTATGAGGCTTCGGTAGAAAAGCACTTGGCGCTGAAGACTGATTTCAGTGTGGATTCTCCAAATGCCAATTTCAATTTGGCCTTGAGTTACCATTACAATGGAGACCTGGAAGAAGCCCAAAGAACCTATTCAAGTTTGATCACCTCATCTGATAAATTCATTGCGTCATTCGCTTCTAATCAAAGAGGAATTCTTTTGGCCAATGAAAAGGAATTCGAAGAGGCGCTGGGTGCCTTCAAATTTGCCTTGATCAAGGATCCAGGCAATGAGGCTGCGAGGTACAATTATGAGCTTCTGGCAAGGTGGTTGGAAGAAAACCCAGATCAGCAGGACCAGCAAGATCAGGACGATCAGGGAGAGGATTCCGAAAATCAGGACGATCAGGATGAACAGGATCAAGATCAGGATAGCGATTCCCAGGAAAATAAAGATGGGGAAGGTGATGAGCAAACTGACGAAGATGAGGCTTCCGAATCCCAGAAAAAAGATGACAAAGAGGGAGAAAAATCACAGGATGAAAGTGATTCTCAGGATCCTTCTGAAATGGAGTCTGACCTGAGTGAAAGAGAAAAACAGATGGAAAAACTCCGTGAACAATTACAGGAGATGAACCTTACTCCCGAGCAGGCGGCCCAGATACTTGAAGCAATGAACGCTGCAGAGCTGAGGTATATCCAGCAAAACCGAAAGAAACCCACCAAGAGACCTGAACGAGGTCTACCGGAGTGGTAAAGAGTTAAATGTTAAGAGTTAAGAAAGCAGCTCTTGGTTTCTTGGTTCTTGTATCTCGCATCTCGCTTCTCGCATCTCGCATCTCGTTTCTAAAAAAATAACTAAACTAATATAAACCCAATGAAAGAAGTATATATCGTTTCAGCAGTAAGGACTCCTTTAGGGAGTTTTGGAGGTAAATTATCAGGATTGACAGCCGTAGAATTGGGAAGTATTGCCATAAAAGGTGCGCTTCAAAAGGCCAATGTAGCTCCGGATCAGGTGGAAGAAGTTTTGATGGGCAATGTGATTTCGGCCAACCTTGGGCAGGCACCTGCCAGACAGGCGGCCATCGGCGCAGGAATTGGCTACAATGTACCTTGTACTACGGTAAATAAGGTATGTTCCTCGGGTATGAAAGCAGTGATGTTTGCAGCCCAATCCATTATGACGGGGCAAAATGACCTTGTTGTGGCTGGTGGAATGGAAAGCATGTCCAATGTTCCCTACTATGTTCCAAAGGCCAGGTTTGGCTACAAATATGGCAATGCGGAGATGGTAGATGGCTTGGTAAAAGACGGTCTGTTTGAAGTTTACTACAAGTTTCCAATGGGAAATTGTGCTGACAATACCGCCAGAGAAATGAATATCAGCCGAGAAGAGCAGGACGAGTACGCCATACAATCTTATACAAGGTCCGCTGAGGCTTGGAAAGCAGGCGCTTTCAAGGATGAGGTAGTTCCTGTGGAATTCAAAGGAAGAAAAGGTGAAACCATAATCATCGATGAGGATGAGGAGTTTAAGAATGTAGTTTTTGAAAAGATCCCCAACCTAAGACCGGTATTTGACAAAGAAGGCACCGTTACAGCTGCGAATGCATCTACCATGAATGATGGTGCTTCAGCCTTGGTTTTGGCCAGTAAGGAAAAAGTTCAGGAATTGGGCTTGAAACCCTTAGCCATTATCAGAGGCTTTGCAGATGCGGCCCAAGATCCTATCTGGTTTACCACAGCACCATCATTGGCCATACCAAAAGCAATCAAAAATGCCGGTATCACTGAAAATGATGTGGATTTCTATGAAATCAACGAAGCATTCTCTGCTGTGGCCATTGCCAATCAGAGACAGTTGAACATAGACAAGGACAAGCTGAATGTGTTCGGTGGAGCGGTATCTCTTGGTCATCCACTAGGAGCCTCAGGTGCAAGGATCATTGCCACACTCAACTCTGTCTTGCATCAGAAAAAAGGCAAAATAGGAGTGGCAGGAATCTGTAACGGAGGTGGTGGCGCTTCCGCTATTGTAATAGAAAAAGTATAATTCAAGTTGAGGAGGCTGTCTCATATGTCTTTCTCCCAGTTCAGTACCCAAAAAAAGTTTAGGGTTTAGCATTAAGCCACTAGAGTCTTTGTAGCCCAAATTGATAGTGGATACCACAAAGGCTCCAAGACACAAAGCTTGATCAACAAACGCAAATTAGATTTTGGATAAAAGTTTGGAGAGTTAATGTATGAGACCGCTCCTTTTTCAATTCATTTGACAACCGGAACCCTCTTGATGAAAATCAGATTAGTATTTTTGTTTTTTCTTTTCACCCACCTTACCACTTATGGTCAGGAACTTGTTAGGACTTTTTATGACGAAGAAAAAAGAATTGTAAGAGAAGTTTACCGAAAAGTCAATGGTGTGGCGGAAGGTGAGTACAAGCTCTTTTATGAAGAGGGGAGCTTGGCTGTGCTTGGCCAATTGAGCAATGATAAAAAGGAGGGTCTTTTTATTGATTTTTTCCCCAATTCCCAAGATACTCTTCGCATCATACATTACGAAAACAACCTCAAACAAGGACCTTCCAGGAATTATTACCAATCAGGGGAAATTTCGCAGGAGCTTCATTATGTGGATGATCAATTGGAAGGTGAGGTGATCAGTTATTTTGAATCAGGAATCACGAGACAAAAAGCAACTTTTAAAAATAACAGGCCGGATGGCTGGACTTATGATTATAATCCGGAAGGCAATCTCTTGGAGAAAGCCTTTTACAAGGATGGATTATTGGATGGTGTACGCGAACAGTACTATGAGGATGGTCAGCTACGGGCCAGCACAACATATAAAAAGGGAGATATCCAAGGAGAGCAACTCAATTATTATCCTTCAGGAAAGTTAAAATCCAAGTTTTCCTATAAAAAAGGGTACCAACATGGTCCCACCATAAGTTATTATGAGGACGGGTCTGTTGCCAGAAAAGGAAAGTACCGAAGAGGTGATCCCCATGGTGAGTTTGTCAGCTATCACGAAAACGGCCAGGTTGCCGAACAGGCAAAATATAAGAGAGGAGATCCAGTTGGAGACATTACCTCCTATTATCCCGATGGAAGCATTCAGGAAGTGGCCAGCTATAATGATTTGGGCAATATCCAAAAACTGATTGCCTTCTACCCCAATGGAGAAAAAGAACGCGAAGTATATTACCGCAATGGTCAGGAAGAGGGTACAGCGGTGAAATATTTTGAGAATGGGCAAATTAAGGAAACAATGCCATTTGTAAAGGGCAGTCCTCACGGTACGCAAATGGTTTACAACGAAAATGGAGTATTGATTTTGGAACGTCAGTTCAAAGAAGGCCGTAGGATTGGGGAAATTCTCAAAGAAGAAATAAATAATTGATGAATAAGCCAGTTAAAAGACTCCAAAAAAGGAAGCTTTTTCTATTTTTGTTCAATTGATAAAATAAGATGAGCAGAGCAATCAAAGAAACACAGTTTCAGTTTCCCAATCAGCAAGGGTTCTACAAGGGCAAGGTTAGGGATGTCTATATTTTTGACAGCAAATTGGCTATTGTTGCCAGTGACAGGATTTCCGCATTTGATGTGGTATTGCCCAAGCCTATTCCGCATAAGGGGCAGGTTTTGAATCAGATTGCAGCAAAATTTTTACATGCCACAGCGGACATTGTCCCCAACTGGGTGGAATCCACCCCTCATCCCCAAGTAACAATCGGCAAAAAGTGTGAGCCTTTCAAAGTGGAAATGGTGATCAGGGGTTATCTTGCCGGACATGCTGCCAGGGAATATAAAGCGGGGAAGCGAATGATATGCGGGGTTTCGTTGCCGGAAGGCTTAAAAGAAAATGATAAACTTCCCAGTCCCATCATCACTCCTACTACCAAAGCCAGTGAAGGGCACGATGAAGATATTTCCAAAGAGGAAATATTGGCCCAAGGCATTGTAAGTGAGGAAGATTACGAGGTTTTGGAAAAATATACCTATGCCTTATTTGAAAAGGGCAGTGCTATGGCCAAACAAATGGGCTTGCTATTGGTAGATACAAAGTATGAGTTCGGAAAATATGGAGATGAAATTTTATTGATAGATGAAATTCATACACCTGATTCCTCGAGGTATTTCTATGCAGATGGCTATGATGGTCTTCAGGAATCCGGGCTTCCCCAAAAACAGCTTTCAAAGGAATTTGTAAGACAATGGTTGATCAGAAATGGGTTCCAGGGAAAAGAAGGGCAGGAAGTTCCCGAGATGCCGCAACAATTTGTAGACGAAGTATCAGAGCGGTACATAGAATTGTTTGAGCAAATTACGGGGGAGAAATTTGAAAAAGCCCCTTCAGATTCTCTTGAAAAAGATATTGAAAAAGCTATATTGACACATATATAAATTGAAAATAGAAGATCATGAAATCGAGCCTGCCTACCGGACAGGCAGGCATGACAAAAATATCATACACTGGGATGATTGTAAACCATGCGAAGATTCTCCCGAAAGTCGGGACAGGCTA
>NZ_REBN01000232.1 GCF_007692705.1 Mongoliibacter sp. | reverse complement strand
TGGTCAATTTAACTTTTCTTTCTTGGTTTATTGCCAAGCTTTCTGGCTTTTGACTGTATTCAAAAACCCTTGGTTTATCATTGCCTGTATACTCTTCTGGATCAATCAGTTCCTGGAAAAAATATTGGGTATTTTTATTCCTTATGTGCATGCTTACCTAGATGATTTAATGGCCATGCCTGTGGTCTTGGGGATCACTCTTCAGGTTTACCGGTGGATACACCCTTCGAAAAATCAATTTGTTTTTAGTCCAGGCCAAGTGTTTGTGGGCTTTGCCTACTTTTCTTTTCTTTTTGAGTACTTACTGCCAAAGTGGTCTGATACCTATACGGCGGATATCTGGGATATCGTCTGTTATGCGGTGGGATCTATTGCTTTTTATATGTTGATCAATAAAAAAGAAATACCTTTGGAGGCCAAATAAAGCCATGCGAAGCAGAGAAATTTTCACATCTTTTTCAGAAAAACTTATTCCCCTTTATGGAAAAAATGAGGCGGAATCATTAAGCCTTTGGCTACTCGAAGATTTCCTTGGAATCAGGAGGAAGGACTTATTGGAAAATATTGAGGTGGTCTTTATTCCCGAGGAATTGGAAAAAGCCTTGGAGGCTTTATTAGAAGGTAAACCCATTCAATACATTACTGGAAAAGCCCCTTTTTATGGTAGGGAGTTTGAAGTCAACCCTGCCGTTCTGATTCCCAGAAACGAAACTGAAGAATTGGTTCATCTCATAATCAAGGAAAATAAAAAAGTTTCCTTAAGGATATTGGATATTGGGACTGGTTCAGGATGTATTCCGATCACACTTCAATTGGAAATTTTGGGTTCCAAAGTCTATGGAGTCGACATCAGTGAAACTGCCCTTGAGCTTGCACAAAAAAATGCAGACCTCCTTGGGGCTTTTGTTACGTTTCAAAAGCTTGATATTTTAACTGAAGAGATTCCTTTTCAAGACCTTGATATTGTGGTGAGCAATCCTCCTTATGTGAGGCATTCGGAAAAATCCCTGATGCACCGAAATGTGCTGGACCATGAACCCCATTTGGCACTTTTTGTCTACGATGATGATCCACTCCTTTTTTACAGAACGATTGCTGGTAAAGCCAAAAAAGTCCTGAAACCTGGCGGAAAGCTGTATTTCGAAATCAATGAGGCTTTTGGTGAGGAGACTTTGAAACTGATGGAAGATCAAGGTTTTACCCAGGTCGAACTGCATAAGGATCTTAATGGCAGGAATCGTATTTTGGTTGGCCGCAAATAAACTTCCCTGACTTTGTAGATATACGGGTACTGCTGTTCTTCATTCTGGCTTCATCTTCATTTGTTTGATTTGTAATGTCAACTTAAAATGAAGAGCAAATGAAAAATTTACTATTAGTATTCGTATTGCTTGTTTGGGCCACCTCAACCCAGGCCCAAGCTGAAGAAAAAAATGGTTCTGTCAAGGCTGCAAACATTCAAATGAATGAAAATGCTGGAAAAGGCCAAGAAATCAGTAACCTTGCTACTACTACCGAAGGAGGTAAAGAGAAAGGAATGAGCATCTCCAGCGCAGCCAGAAGAAGCACTATGATGAGAGAAAGAGCAGAAATGGCAGCAGAAAATTCTGAAGCAGGTAGGGGAAGAGCAGAAATGGGGGCTGAAAACTCCGCTGCTGGTAGAGAAAGAGCGGCAATGGGTGCTGGAAATGCCGAAAGAGGCAGAGGATTTCATGATCAACCTCGACCAAATTCACAGGTAAGACCAGAATTGCCTTCTCAAGCAAGACCAAATGTCAATATCCCACAGTCAAGGCCAAATGTTCCTGTTGGAAGACCAAATACTCCAGCACCAAATAGGCCAACACCGCCAGGAGGTAGACCTGCTGGATTACCAGGAGGTGGAGGAATTTAAAATACCATCCATTTGATTTAGAGACTGTCTCGTGTGTTTTGCATACTTGGGCAGTCTCTTTTTATATTATATTAGCAATCAATGAACCCCTTCTCCATGAATTGGAAGACAAAACTTCTAAGTATACTGTTTTCTTTGACTTTTACACTGACAATGGCTCAGGAAAAAGACTCCACTGATGTTCAAGAAGAAAATTGTGTTTGATTTTATGATCACATACCTTTTAGCATTTCCCCTATCCAAAAAACATCATCACATTTAAAGGTAGTTGAACCTTCCGGGATGTCTATCATCGTGGCATAACGGACTTCAATAATGTAAGATGCTTCCGAAGTCTGAACTTCTATGGGAGTTCCTTCAGGTGCGTGTAGCTGTACAGAAGTTTCGTTAAACCATTTTTTGAAAGCTCCTGACTTGATAGGATAATAACGCATTTTACCATCAATGATAACAATATCCAAGAAATTCAATTTGTCCTTCAGTTCAAATACATGCTTGTGATCAAAACCGACAATATTCACTGCTGCATGTTTGGTGGCAATAAGGTATTGCAGGGCTTCTTCCAAAAAGCCTCCGTCTTTTACACCTAAAAACTTTACGGGATACTGTTCTTCCAAAAGCTTATAATGCTGCTTTTGAAATGCCATGTCTGCCAAAATCAGGTCTAACTTGATTCCCCACGAAATCACTGCAAAGACTTCTTCTTGGGCCACCATCACGGTGGGAACCCATTCTAACAACGGCGCCACTGAATCGAAGCTGATGTCTTGTGTATTTAAAATCAACAATGCCGGTTCTTGTTGCTCTTTTACAAAATGATGGGAGGACATGGTAATGTTTTTTTTACTGTTATACTTTACAAATTAACTTTTCCACAAAGCAGAAAAGAACCTCTGGGCATTTTTATAGGCTAATTTTTCCAATTGCTCATTTGAAAGGTTTTCTGAGAGCCGCTCAAGAATACCGGGGTATTTGGAAGCGTCTTGTACTTCAGGAAAGTAAAAAGGGAAGCGTGACTTTTCCGGGAAGTTTTTGGTATAGAAAAAATCAGCACCAAAACACATTTGCTCTTCCGCCCCATTTTCAAAACCATAGAGAATATGCTCATAAACCCTTTCAGGCTTATCATTGTCCAGAAAAGCCCTGAGAAAATTGATCCCTATGATTCCTTTTCTTCGGACAATCTCCTGGATAAATTCATCTGTAAGGTTTCGCTTGTGGTTCCATACCGACCGGAAATTACTGTGACTCGCGATAACAGGGACATCAAGCTTTTGGGTATCTATATGGTTCAAAATCCCCTCTGCCAAAAGGTCTGAGGTATGTGAAAGGTCTATGGCAATGCGCTTCCCTGATAAATAATCCAAAAGACTTTTGCCATCGTTTTTTAGCCCTATTCCTTCGGTATAATTTCCACCGCCAAAACGGTTTTCTGTGTGGTGGGTAAAGGATATATATGCAATTCTTCCTGTCAGCTGTATGAGATTGTCCAATTGTTTGAAAGCCTCCTTCAAAGGAGCCTTTTCATCAGCAAGTCCTGCTGCATTTTCAATGGCAGCAACAAGACCTATTTTTTCTTCTTCTTCTATTTTTTCCACGAAAGTCCCGTCGGCAGCATGCACGATGTTTCCAAAATGCATCAGTACTTCCCGGAATTTGTAGGCCTGCTTGGTAGCCAATGCCATACTTCCAGGTCTTACATCCGTGTAGATGGCGCATATTTGCATTTTTACATTTCCTTGCTGTAATAAAGGTAGCGCGCAGGCTATGTCTTTGGAATTGTCTGCTGAAGCATGGGGCACCACTGCCAGGTAAGAAAGCAGGTCGCAATGCGTATCAATAATGGGGAGTTTCATAGAAAGGGACATTTAAAGCCTCTAATTTGAGAGATTTTTTAATACTTTTAAAGCTTATATCAGTTTACCTTTTAGAACTAAATTTCATATATCATATGCCAGTGGCAAAACCAATCAACTTTCAGAAATGGATTGAAGAAAACAGACACCTGCTGAAACCGCCAATTGGCAATCAGGTGATGTATAAAGGGAATGATGATTTTATCGTCATGGTAGTTGGTGGACCTAATTCCAGAAAAGACTTTCATTACAATGAAGGAGAAGAGTTTTTTTACCAAGTAGAGGGAGAAATCACCCTAAAAATTGTGGAAGATGGAGCCGTGAAAGATATCAAAATTGGCCCAGGAGAAATGTTTTTGCTTCCTGCCCGAGTACCGCATTCACCAAGAAGACCTGCCAATACCATTGGATTGGTAATGGAGCGATACCGGAAAGAAGGGGAAAAGGACGGTTTTATTTGGCATTGCGAAAACTGTGGCAATAAACTCTATGAAGAATTTCACGAAATCACTGACATCGTCAATCAGCTTCCGCCCATCATGGAGCGTTTTTGGAGCAATCCTGCCAATACAAAGTGTAATCAATGTGGGACGGTGATGGAGAAAGGGTGAATTGATTTTAGATTTTAGATTTTAGAATTGAGATTTTGTGAGATGAAGGCTTTTGGAAATCGAAGTGAGGCTAAGATCCCAAGAGGGTAGCGAATCGGGAGGATAAAGGGTGAAATAAGATGCAAGATAAAAGAAGCAAGAAACAAGACAGACGCAAGAGCCGAGAAGGGGAGATAATGAATAGTGATCAGTTATGGAGAGATCATGAAAATTGCGTGTCAACTTTTAACCTTTAACTATCCAGAGAAAGGTTGAATTTTGCATCTGTGAATATCTTTGCGAGGCTTTGCTTCTTTGTAAACTTTGCGTGAATCAAAAATCAAAATTGCAGCACCCCTTTTTCTTTACCTTTATACAAAATCAAACTCTTTGGCCTCTTGTCCACATAAAAATTGATGATATTCTGCTGTCCTTCAAAGTGGGCCAAAAGCACCTCATTGCGGATTTCCACTTTTTTGGGTTCAGTAACATTCTTTGCCTCCAGGTAAAACCAGGCCGCCTCTTCTTCTATCTCATAGCCTAAGTATTCAAATTCAACTTTTTTTCCGTTGATGATAATCTCATTGTGGGTTTTAAGGTATTCTTTGACCATGCTTTCGAGTGCTGTTTTATTTGAGGGATTCAAAAAATCCACCTTGGTATCATACAAGTCTCCCAAGGCCACTTCCAAGTCATCCCAGAAAATCTTCTGGGCAATTTCAATGCTTTCCTGGTTCTGGTTGTATCGGATCTCAGTAAGACTGATATAGAAAGGGTGGAAAAAGACCTTCCATCCCAAAAAGAGTATTAAAATGTAATTCAATTGCATGTGGATAGTTATATTTTATTTTCTTTGCAAATTAGTCAAATTAACATCACACCTGAAAATACTTCAGGTGATTATAGATTAAGCGGTAAATGGGACAGTTTCAACTGTATTTTCAATTAGGTATTCAGCACATATTAGACCTTGCGGGGTTTGATCATATTTTATTCGTAGTAGCACTTTGTGCGCTTTACGTCCTCAGGGACTGGAAGAAAATCATCATTTTAGTCACTGCCTTTACAGTGGGCCATTCCATTACCCTGGCTTTGGCGACACTTCAGGTGTTGAAAGTAAATGCTGACATGATTGAATACCTGATTCCTGTCACCATCGTAATTACTGCTTTGAGCAATATTTTCAAACCCAAGCCCAGTACGGGAAGGGGCATTCAGATCAATTATTTCTTCGCGCTCTTTTTCGGACTCATCCATGGATTGGGTTTTTCCAATTACCTGCGCTCTTTGCTGGGCAAAGAAGCCTCTTTGTTCCAGCCTCTTCTTGCTTTCAACTTGGGCCTTGAGGTAGGACAATTGGTAATTGTGGCTATATTTATGACTGCCTCTAGTATATTAATAGGTATAGCAGGTATAAATAGGAAGGATTGGACTTTGGTCATTTCCTCTATTGTCCTGGGTATGGCCTTCATGATGATGCTGGAAGCAAAATATTGGTAATGCACTTTAACCCTGCAGATGGCCTTAGGGCGGTTTGCTATATTTATAATTTAGAGAAATATAAACAATGAAACATTTATTTACCCTCACAGCAATTGTTTTGGGATTGGTTTTTAGCCTACCAGTTGCCGCACAGTGGACAGAACAAAATCATGCTGAACGATTCGAACAGCTTGGACCCATGTTACGCTCCCCAAATGTATATAGGACAGCGTCGGGTGCTCCTGGCCATATGTATTGGCAACAAAAAGCGGATCATGAAATAGAAGTAGAGCTTAATGATGACAATCAGTCCATCAAAGGGTCTCAGAAAATCACCTATTTCAACAATTCTCCAGATGCGCTCAAGTACCTATGGATTCAGCTGGACCAAAATGAAAGGGCTGCTGATTCCAACACACCTAAAATTGCTGAAAGCAGCATCAATCCAAGGATGAGTCTTAGGCAATTGGAAAGTATACTTTGGCATGACCAGGATTTGGGATATAAGATCCATTCAGTAAAAGATCTTTCCGGCAATGATATTCCGGTAACAATTGTCAAAACAATGATGCGTGTGGATCTTCCGCAGCAGTTGAATCCAGGTGAACAAGTAGACTTTACTGTAGACTGGAGCTTCAATATCCATGACAGGATGAGCTTTATTGGAGGACGTCCAGGTTATGAGTATTTCGAAAAAGACGGAAATTACCTATACACCATGGCTGAATGGTTCCCAAGAATGGCTGTTTACTCGGATTTTGAAGGTTGGCAGCACAAACAGTTTGTGGGTAGAGGAGAATTTGCACTGACATTTGGAGATTATAAAGTGAAAATTACAGTCCCTGCTGACCATATGGTAGGTTCTACTGGTGTACTTCAGAATCCTGAGGAAGTATTGAGCAGTGCAGAACTTGAAAGATGGAACCGCGCTAAAACCAGTTTTGATAAACCTGTGATCATCCGTACACAGGCAGAGGCTGAAAGGTTGGAAAAACAAAAATCCAAGGATAAGAAAACGTGGATTTTCCACGCTGAAAATGTTAGGGATTTTGCCTGGACCTCATCCAGAAAATTCATCTGGGATGCGATGGCTGTTAAGCAAGGTGGTAAAGACGTCATGGCAATGTCTTACTATGCCAAGGAAGCAAATCCACTTTGGGAGCAGTATTCTACCAGGGCTGTAGCACACACAATCAAGTCCTATTCAGCAAGAACTTTTGACTATCCTTATCCAGTGGCGATTTCCGTGGAGGCTACCAATGGTATGGAGTATCCTATGATCTGCTTTAACTATGGTAGACCAGATGAGGATGGTACTTATTCGGATGCTATCAAGTATGGTATGATTTCCGTGATTATCCACGAAGTAGGACACAATTTCTTCCCCATGATTGTCAATTCTGACGAAAGACAGTGGTCATGGATGGACGAAGGCCTGAACACCTTCCTTCAATACCTTGCCGAACAGGAGTGGGATAGGGATTATCCATCTAGAAGAGGTGCAGCACATAAAATTGTTCCATACATGCAAAGTGAAAGACACCTGTTGGAACCAATCATGACCAATTCTGAAAATATCATTCAGTTTGGTCCAAATGCTTATGCCAAGCCGGCCACGGCTTTGAATATTCTTAGGGAAACCATCATGGGAAGAGAGCTATTTGACTATGCTTTCAAAGAGTATTCGCTTAGGTGGAAGTTCAAACACCCAACTCCAGAGGATTTTTTCAGAACCATGGAGGATGCTTCAGGAGTGGACTTGGATTGGTTTTGGAGAGGTTGGTTCTTCGGAACTGATCCAGTAGATATTTCTATGGAAAATGTGAGTTGGTATAAGCTTGACAACAGAACTCCAGCACAGAAAAAAGCGGATCAGCAAAAAGAGGCTGAAAGAGAGGCTTACCATATCAGTCAGGATTACAATAAGGATGATATTCCGCAAACTGTTGTAGAAGCGGATCCGGCTACCAGAGATTTCTACAATTCCTATAATCCTTTTTCCGTCACTCCAGAAGATGAAAAAGCTTACAAGGAATTTATGGACAGACTTTCTCAAAAGGAGAAAGACCTACTCAACTCAGGGTTGAACTTCTATGAGATTACTTTCAGAAATGTGGGAGGCCTCGTGATGCCATTGATCCTTCAGTTCAACTATACAGACGGAACTTCTGAAGTAGAGAGAATACCTGCAGAAATCTGGAGATTGAATGAGTGGGAAGTAACTAAGGTTTTTGCCAAGAAAAAAGAAGTAAAAAATATTGTGTTAGATCCATATAGAGAGACTGCGGATATTGACGAGTCCAATAATTATTGGCCAAGACAATTTACTCCAAGCCGATTTGAGCTTTTCAAAAGCACTGGCGGAGTAAGAGGTGCTTCCATGGGTGACAATCCTATGAAAAGAGCCAGAAGGCGGTAATTGAATTCATATTCATTTCAGATCAATCCCCTGTCTAAGAAAATTAGGCAGGGGGTTTTTTTATCTAATCATTCCACCCCAAATCATTTCAGGAAAAGGATTAGTGATGTATCTGCTTATTATTTTTCCATCTTTTATATTAAGGTTTGAAGAAAGCCTAAGTAGTTTATTAAAATCAGCTCCATTTCCAGTTTCTTTTACTTCAAAGCTGTACTTTTTATCAAGTATGAAATCTATCTCATTTCCATTTTTCATTTGATAGTAACTGACCGATCCAAAGTGCTTTAGTTGGTTATAAATAGTATTTTCAAATTTGGATCCACTGGATAGGGGTGAGCAAAAAGCAACCAACCCACTGTCTGAAAAATAGATTTTTCTCGCTTTAACAATTTCACGATCTGGATTTAAGGAATACACTGGTATGGTGTTAATAAGATAGGTACTTTCGAGAAAGTAAATATAGTTTTCTACTGTTGGTCTTGAAAGCTGGCATGCACTTGATATTTTACTGATATCAAGCTTGGTTCCAATTCTCGCAGCAAGCAAACTAATCAAATTTTCTATCTCTGATGTTTTTCTAATATCTGATAATTGTATGATATCAATATTGATATAAGATTCTAAAATATCCTTCAATAAATCCCTTTTTTCACTCGCTTTTTGAGTTAAAACTACCTCTGGAAAACCCCCAAACTCTAAAAAGATTTCATAATATCCTTTCAACCTTTCATATTCACTAATATTATCTTTTATGTCAAATATGTTTTGGGTGGGTAAATAGGGAATTTCATTGAATGTTAGAAACTCACCAAAATCTAAGGGGTGAATTTCAAATACTTTTTTCCTTCCTGCCAAGGACTCTTGAAATTTATTTTTGATATAATATGAACTTGATCCAGTACAAATAAACTTAATGTCATAGTGGTCATAGAGGTATTTAATAGTACTTGGGATATTAGGTACCAATTGTATCTCATCTAAAGCAATAAGTACTTTTTCACTAAAGTTTGCACCTTGTTGTTTTAACGCAAGTATAATATCCTCATAGTTTTCTTGAGAAAATAGCTTACGATTATCTATTCTCTCCAAATCAAAGAAGTATTGTTGAGAAATGTTGGACAGACCCATTAATTCTTTTGTAAGGGTAGTTTTTCCTGTTCGTCTCATTCCTGTCAACACTGTGACTTGCTTTTGGAACAAATGCTCAACTAAGCCTGATAGAATTTTGCGTGTATAGAACATATACTGAAATTTAAATTCTAGTTTACAAATAGTATTACTATTTTCAAAGTATAGTTTACAAATAGTATTACTATTTGCTAAATACAGTTTACAAATAGTAATAACCTAACACTTGCCTTGGATAAAAGTGATCTATAAAA
>NZ_REBN01000218.1 GCF_007692705.1 Mongoliibacter sp. | reverse complement strand
CTACCCTATCACCTCCAAATACTTCCTTGGAATATTAACCATCACATTTTGATGGATTCCAGGAACACGGATAATAAAATAATCCTTGTTACCCTTGTTGACACATTCACCTTCCATACCTTGAAGTGGCCCTCCCAGGATTTTTACAACTTCTCCTTTTTCAATTTCAGAATTGTCAGTTTCAACTGCTACGCCAGTTTCCAGGATTCTTTGGATAGTATCAATTTCAGTCTGTCGAACAGTTGCATGTTCACCGGCAAAATGTACAAACTTGACAGCTCCCGGAACCTGTAATGCTTCCCAAAGATTGGCTTTTGTTGTTTTCACAAATACATATCCATTGAACAAGGCTTTCTGAACTTTCTTTTTCCTATCTGACCATTGTCTTAATTCTTCCACCATAGGTAAAAACACATCCAATCCCTTTTCCCTCAGTCTTTGGGCCACTTTCTTTTCAGCCCTTGAGGTAGTGTACATGACAAACCACTGCAATTCACTCATACTCAAAAATTAAATTTAGATTCAAAAATACAAAATTTCAGTAGCTCTCTTGGACAAAGAACCTGATTTTTGAGAAGCTGAAAAAAATAAAAAACCCTTGAAGTAGAGCCTCAAGGGTTTATACATTTAAAAACCACCAACCTTTATTTAATCATGCTATTTCATTCTACGAATCAACATGTTTAATTTATCTGCCATCAAATACATGACAGGTACAATCACTAACGTAAGGAAAGTAGCAAAGGTTAACCCAAATATTACAGTCCACGCCATCGGGCCCCAAAAATCTGCATTATCCCCTCCTACGTAGAATTGAGGATCAAAAGAAGACAGTAAAGTAGCGAAGTTGATATTCATTCCAATAGCTAAAGGTATCAGTCCCAACACCGTAGTGATGGCTGTCAGCAACACCGGTCTTAACCTCGTTTTTCCTCCAAGTACTATACTGTCCAATAATTCATTATATGGCAAGTATTCATCTTCAGGAGTGTTGAGTTCTTCCCTCCTTCTCTCTCTTACCAAGTTGGTATAATCTATCAATACGATGGCATTATTGACGACCACGCCAGCGAGCGAGATGATCCCAATACCGGTCATAATGACCACAAAATCCATATTGAAAATTACCAAGCCCAAGAATACACCAATGGTACTCAGCACCACAGAGGCCAGAATTATAAATGGAGTCGTTACCGAATTGAATTGTGCCACAATGATCAGGAAAATAACAGAAACCGCAATGAAAAGCGCTCTCATCAAGAATTCTGTGGATTTGGCCTGCTCTTCCTGTTCTCCCGTAAATTTGATGGTAATCCCTTCCATTTCTTCAAAGTCAGCTGCCAAAGCTTTAAGCTGATTATTGATTTCAGTCGGGTTGTATCCATCCGTTACATTGGAGAAAACGGTAATAACTTTATCCAAGTCCTTTCTTTTCACAGAACCGTATGTGGATCCGTATTCCAAGTCTGCAACCGCGGAAATTGGCACTTCTTTCTTATTGCCAAATTTATCCCGGAAGTTGATTTTTTTATTGATCAGTGAAGTCAGGTCATATCGATATTCATCTTTCAGACGAAGTTGAATTGGGTAATCATCCTCTCCATCTTTGAATTTGGATACTTCCAACCCAAATAATGCAGTTCGCAGTTCATTGGCGATAGTAGAGGTAGAAAGACCAAACCTCCTGGCTTTTTCTCTGTCAATATTCAATACCACTTCCGGACTGCCTAACTCCAGATCAGATTTAAGCTCCTCAATACCTGGAATGTTCGCATTGGATAGAAACTCTCTAAACCTATTGGTATATGCGATAAGTTCTTCAAAATTCTCCCCACTGACCTCGATATTTATGGCCTTACCTACTGGAGGTCCAGCGGTCTGTTTGTCGACAGTTACCAAGACTCCAGGATATTTTTCCACCAAATCCCTGATTTCTTCCATCACCCGATTGGTATTGACCCCCTGTCTGAATTGATATTCAACAAAGCTGATGGTTACTTTTGCCTTGTGAGGTGTAGGCGTATTTCCCATACTGGACATTTGATCGCCAGTTCCTTCACCTACCTGCGTAATGATCGCTTCTATGATATTCTCATAAGGTGCCAAAACATCTGTCAACTCATCCTCCATTTGTTTCATAAAATCATTGGTAGCTTCAGTATCCGTACCAATAGGGTTTTCTATAAACACATTGACAAGTGCAGGCTGATTGTCAGGGAAGAATAAGACTTTTGGAGACCTCACACCAAGCAATACCAAGCTTAAAAACAACAGCAATACTGTTCCACCAAAAAACAGGTATGGATGTTTACCTCTTAAGGCAAATTTCAGGGTTTTTTCATAGAAGTTTTCCAAGTTGACCAAAAACACATTCTGAAACCATTTGATCGCTCCTCTTAGTACAAATACATTGAAAATCGTCAATAAAGCAGCAAGTGCAAATAGATTCCCGAAAGTAATGGAGCCTGCCAAGTAGCTGATACCAGACATCACCATTAGCACAATGGCTATCATGATGTTCTTTCTTTTTGGTTTGTCCTTTTCCACATCCTGAACCTTCATAAACAGAGACGTCAACACTGGATTGACCACTAAGGCTACAAAAAGGGAAGAAGATAAAACGATGATCAATGTGATGGGAAGGTATTTCATAAACTCCCCAATGATATCATCCCAAAATGCCAATGGCATAAATGCTGCTAATGTGGTCGCAGTGGATGTAATGATAGGCCAGGCTACTTCACCCACTCCTTCTTTTGCTGCCCTAATAGGTGACTTCCCTTCTTGCATCAAGCGGTAAACATTCTCTACCACCACAATTCCATTATCAACCAACATCCCCAATGCCAAAATCAAAGCAAAGAGCACCATTAGATTTAAAGTAATACCAAGCGCATTCAAGATCAGAAAAGAAATAAACATAGAAAGCGGTATCGCTATCCCTACAAATAGTGCATTCCTAAAGCCTAAGAAAAACATCAAAACCAAAACCACTAAAATAACCCCAAATATGATCGAGTTCTCCAAGTCATTCACCTGAGATCTTGTCGTTTTTGATTGGTCATTGGTAATCGATATCTCCAAATCTTCAGGAAACCTGTTGATCTTGGCCTTATCGATAATATCTTTGATTTTATCCGCAGCATCCAAAAGGTTTTCTCCACTCCTCTTAACGACATTGACCGTTACTACAGGAAGCTTATTGCTCCTGGCATAACTGGTCCTTTCCTTATAGGTATCTGAAACTTCCGCTACATCTGCGAGATAAACAATCTTGTTTTCTTCAGTTTTGATAATAATATCTTTGATTTCATCAGGATGTGTAAATTCTCCTGTAATCCTCAAAGAACGTCTAAACTCTCCTGCTAGAATATTCCCTCCTGATATGGTGACATTTTCTTGGGAAATTGCATCAGAAATATCGCTGAATGCCACGCCCAATGCTTCCATCTTGTAAATGTCCGCGTCGATCCGTATTTCTCTTTCTACTGTTCCCCTTAGCTCAGCCTTGGAAACTTCAGGAAGCTTCTCTATTTCATCCTCCAGGAATTCTCCAAATTTCTTCAATTCCTGCTCGGAATAATTACCTGAAATATTCACATTCATGATAGGGAAATCCGAGGTATTGATTTCCAATACGTCAGGATCTCTGTCTAAGTCAGTGGGCAATTCACTCTTTGACTTATCTACAGCATCTTTTACATCCTGTAAAGCCTTGGTAATCTCCACTCCAGGGTTGAATTCAATAACAACAGAAGAAAAATCCTGTACAGATGTGGACTTGATATCTTTAATGTTATTAATTGATTTCAGTTCCTTTTCTATAGGCCTGGTAATCAAATTCTCCATATCCACAGGAGAATTGCCCGGGTATGAAGTCCCTACATATACTGTAGGTATGACGATTTCAGGAAAACTTTCCTTAGGCATTGTCCTATAGGCCAACATCCCCAAAACAGATATGATCAAGACCAGAATTACAACTGAAGTCTGATTATTAACTGAAAGTGAACTTAGCCCAAACTCCCGGATTATACCTTTATTTTTATCTTCTACCTGGCTCATAATTATTGGGCAATGTTTACATTGAAACCATCTCCTACTTCCCTGAAACCTTTGTCCACCAAAGTTTCGGTTCCATCAAGACCTTCAATTATTTCTGTAATTTCCCTATAGGTCCTTCCCCTTTTGACATACCTCTTACGGCTCTTCCCATCCTCGACGGTAAAGACATAATCCCCTTTGGTATCCTGTAAAATAAGGTAGTTAGGTACTGTTACCGCATTCTCGCTTTCGTAGTCTTTTATTCTCAAAACTGAGATCATATTAGGCTTTACATTCTGCATTCTCGGAAGAAACACTTCTACTTTAAAAGTCCTGTTATTGGGATTGATTATACCTCCTACAGCAGATACCTTGGTTTTAAGGTTTGTATCAATAGAAGGAAAAGTAATTTCTACAGAATCCCCTCTACCTACTACCCCTACATATCTTTCTGACAAGTCAGCTTCGATAAACAAGTCGCTATCCCCAATAAATTGAAATAAAGGAGTTCCTGGCTGAACCAATTCGCCCAAGCGAATAACAACTGATTCCACAGTTCCATTGAAAGGAGCCCTGATAACAGTCCTTGACTCCTGCGTCTTCAGACTAGCAAGATTTTTTTCCAGGGTTTCTTTTCTATTTTTGGCTTCTAAGTACTGCAATTCAGTACCTATTTGTTGGTCCCATAATCTCTCCTGCCGTTCAAATATGGTATTGGCCAATTCAAGTTGCTTCTCCACTTCGTCCATATTTCTCAGGATAGACTCAGAATCAACTCTGGCCAGAACTTGACCTGCTTTTACCTGCATGCCTTCTACCGCTGTGATTTCATTGACTCTCCCGGATACTTCACCGCTGATGTTTACATTTTTTCTGGATAATACAGAGCCGGTCACTTCTACAAAATGATCAAACTGACCTACTTTTGGGTCTAAAGTAGAGACTAAGACTGACTTTCTGTTTTGCCTTCCAAATTCAGGATCCAACTCGGCAATTTCCTTTTCCAAAGCTTCGATTGAAGTCCTCAGAGAGGCCATTTCTTTCTTTTTGGATTCCAGACTTTCTTTTTTTGCTGCGACCTCATCTTTTTGGCCACAGGATACGGCCATCAAAATCACGGCACTCATTAATATTGGAAAATAAGTTTTCATATTCGGTTTGATAATTTCTTAAGTAAAGTGTTATAAAATACCCAATGCTTTTTCTAATTCGACTTTCGCAATCAAGGCATCGTAGAGGGCTGAAAAATAATTGGTTTCTGCTTCTTTCAAGGCAGAATCTGCCTCTACTACTTCAAGATTGGACCCAACACCTTCCTGGTATTTGATCTTGGTCATTTCAAAGACTTCTAGTGCCAGTTCCATATTTTCCTCCTGTACAGCCAATGCTGAAAGACTATTTTGAAGATTTGCCTTAGACTGAAACTTTTCCACTTCAATATTTTGGTCAATGAAAAGGGACTGATTTTCAAGCTGCCTGATCTGCACCCGATTTTGTTGTATCCTAGCACTTTTGGCGAGGCCATCAAAAATAGGAATCGATAAGGACCCACCTATAAAAGCTCCAGTAAACCATCTGTTTGTTTGAAGGATATCTCCTATGCGCTCACTTGCAGCATTTCTTTGGTAGGTAGCAAAAGCGGATATTCTCGGAATATATTGTACCTGATTATTTTTCAGATCTAGCCTAACCAAATCAAGGTTGGTATCTATCTGATCAACTTCGACCCTTCTCTGTCCATCCATTCCCATTAGCTCTTCCACATCAAGGCGGGTATTAAGATCCTCCAATGATTCTGTCAAGTACACTTCCTGATTTCCGGGAAGTCCGATTTGTAATTTAAAAAGCTCGACACTGATCATTGTAGCTGCCAAAACTTTATCCAGTTCTGTTTTAATATTGTTACGTTGAACTTTCACCCTAGAAACATCCAACTTTTCTGCAAATCCTGATTCGTAGAGCTCAGTAGTCTCTCTCAACAATACTTCCAATCTTTCAAGGTTTGCTTCTATCAACTGCCTTCTTTGATCATTAACCAATACTGAATAATATGCTTTTTTAACACCTTCCTTGACGTCAATTTCAGTTTTGAGTCTGTCATATTCAGTTAACATTTTATATGTTTTGGCCGCCTGCAATCCTACAAAATATGACCCGTCAAAAATCATTTGAGTTGCTTGTATTGCAACTGAAGAACTTAGAGGAACCCCAAATCTTAAAGGTAATACATCCAATTCAACACTGGGGTCTGCAAAAGGACCTTCATTCGGAACAAATACTACCGGAATGGCAGCATTATAAGTTAGGTCTACATTAGCATTAATCTGAGGAAGACCTTCAGATCTCCTTTCAACAACTGTGGCTTTTGCAATCAGTGTTTCCAATTGCGCATTTTTTGCATCCACATTATTCTCCAATGCATAGCGAAGGCTTTCTTCCAGTGATAATTCCACTACCTGCTGTGCCTGGGTACTAAAGACTGCAAAAACCGCAAACAGGCATGCTGCGATACCTGATTTCTGTTTAATTGTGGTTTTCATGTTGCTTTGAATTTTTTTGGTTTTGGTATGCTTCTTTTCCTTTCTCTGTAAAAATCCCATAAAGAAAATGCTCAAAGATTTCCAGCTGAAGATCTACAATATTGTATTTGGAGGGTGGAAATTTGATCGGATCAAAACTTAACATCATTTGTTCCAATCTTAAAAGTCCCAAGATCTCTGAGTTGATCTCCGGTCTGAAATACCCCTGCTCTTTGCCTGAATCCAACAGTTCGATGATCTCCTTGAGTACAAAATCCTTTTTAAAATCTTCAAACAATTGCCAACTCTGTGGGAAATACCTTTGGATTTCGTTAAGAATATATGGGTTGATATTTGCAAATCGCTCACGCATGTATTGGGACAATTGTACCAAGTGCTCAATGACCCCTATTTTCTTTTGGGGAAACCTCTCCATGGAACATTTATCACTCTCAATGGCTGCTTGAAAGGTCTCATACACAAGTTGGTTTTTATCCGAAAACTCCTGATAGATGGTCTTTTTGGATACACCTGCCTGTCTGGCTATATCATCCATGGTGACCGATCTCACTCCGAAGCGCATAAATTGCTCCGTCGCAGTTTCAATTATTTTTTCTTTCGTCTCCAAATTAATTTTCGATTAGAACACAAAACTTGAGAAACTTTATGAAAGTTCAAAGTTTCCTAAGTTTTTATTGAAATTTTTTTTCTTATTTTATATACTTACTAAAATGAAATACTGTCCCACTGTTCAGAAATGACCAAAAAGAAATATTATTTGTTCATGATCGAACATAAGGACTAAAAGTTTCTAGAATAAAAGTGCCACAAATAAAAATTCCGGTAGCTTTATAGGCAGAAAACCAAGGCCTGATATGAAATTGAGACACACCTGAAAGTTCCGATCAATATCGCTATCAATGATTCCATTCCAATACCTATGACAGGTAATGACTATTGAAAGAAAAAATACATACATATGAAGTTTTTAGAAACCGCCTTGGGCAAGTTAGCTTATGAAAGACATGGAAAAGGTCCTGATGTGCACTTGTTTTTCCATGGTTTCGGACAAAACCGTAAGATCTATTACCCATTTTTACAAATTCGTAAAGAACACCAAAGCTTCTTACTGATAGACATTTTTTACCATGGGCAAAGCAGCTGGAAGTCAATTTCAAAAAAGCTGACCAAAGAAATCTGGAGAGACGTTCTTTTAAAATTAATGGCTGAAGAATCCTTCAAAGAATTTCACCTCATAGGTTATTCTATGGGTGGAAAGTTCAGCTTAATCACTTATGAACTTTTCCCAAATTACGTTCAATCATTGCTACTCATGGCTCCGGATGGTATCAAAACAGGTTTTTGGTATAATATGGCTACCTTTCCAGGAATCCTGAACAGGATATTTAAACATGTTGTATTCCACCCTGACCGCTTTTTTAAAACCATAGATATATTGCATAGACTGGGGTTCCTACAAAGTAGCTTGGTGAAATTTGTCAAGTTCCAAATGCAAACCCGAACCAAAAGGGCACAGGTCTATTTTACCTGGAATGTTTTTAAACCTATGCAAACGGATTTATCCTACATCATCAAAATGGCACGTATGCACCAACAACCAATTTTTTTGGTCACTGGAACATATGATAAAATGATCACTCCTGACAACCTGGAACGTTTCAGTTCAAAAATCCCCAACCTCAAAAACTTTGAGCTTCAAAGTGGCCATAATACTTTAGTTGAAGATACTTTTGATTTTGTTCAAAAATATGGAAATACAATGCCAATATTTTGATGCTGAATACCTAAATTCACTGATTATCAACCCATAATAACTATGAAATTTCTAAAAATTGCTGGTATCGTGTTGGCTATTATTTTAGTCATTCCATTTATAGCAGCACTTTTTGTTCCGCGTGATTATTCCGTGGTCAAAGAAGTGACAATAGAAAGGCCACACCAGGAGGTCTACGCTTACACCAAAATGTTGAAGAACCAAAACAACTATAGTAAATGGGCGCTGAAGGATCCTGATATGCACAAAGAGTATAGAGGCACTGATGGCGAAGTTGGTTTTGTTTCTTTTTGGAGAAGTGAAAACCCGGATGTGGGTTCAGGTGAGCAAGAAATTATAGCTATTGAAGATGGCAAAAGGATTGATTATGCTTTGCGCTTTTTTGAGCCTTTTGAGGCAAATGACAAAGCATTTATGGAATTTGAAGAAGCCACTAATTTTAGCACCAAAGTTCGTTGGGGTTTTGATGGACACATGGCCTACCCCATGAATGCCATGCTATTGGTAATGGACATGGAAAAAATGATAGGTGACGATTTTGAAAACGGTCTCAGAAACCTTAAGGAGATTCTTGAAAGCAAATAAAAAAAACCAGCAGAAGATATCCTGCTGGTTTTTTTGGTAAAGCTATTGAATTTACGATTTACGAAATACGATTTACGAAGCCTTCCGATTATCACACCCTTTCTATCTATTCAAACCCATCTTGTGTCTTGGGTCTTTTGTCTTATCTCTAATCAAAACATCGGAAACTCTTTTTCCAATCCTTCAAATTGATCTATCATTTCCCATTTTGGTCTGTAATAGGTATTTGCCATCCTTGCAGAAACACCGCCTGAACTAATCATATTTAAAGCTGCAGCAAGTCTTGCTTCTTGTTTATCTCCCCAGTTCCTTGTGAGATCATCACCAACCATGGCGTCTGGCTTGAATCCCTCAAAAAAATCAGCCTCACCACGTGAATTGGCCAATGAAAATGTCACTGGAACCACTTCAACATTGTTTTCTACCAAAGTCCTGCTAAATGAGGACAAAGGAAACTGGCCTACTGGTTTGCCGTAAGTATTATCTCCTACAATTGTTACATCCATGTAAGGTTTAAGACTATTGATAATCAGCTCAGAAGCTGAAGCAGATCCTCTTGCAGTGATAAAAACAATTTTATTGATAGACAAACCACCTTCTTTACGGAAACTTACCGTTCTATTATTCGTGCTTTGCTTTCCATTATATCTGTATACATAAGCTGTCCTGTTGTCTGCACTGGCAGGAATCAGATAGTTCATCACCTGAAGCGCAACGTCCACTGAGCCTCCACCATTATACCTTAGGTCTATGATAAGTTCATCAATGCCTTCCGAAATAAATTTATTAAATGACTCTTCAACCTCTATACTTTTGGTAGGCGTAACATTCGGGCTGGCTCTAAAGCTTTCATACACCCAATATCCAACTTTTTTGTTTTCTACTTCGAAAACATCTTGAAATGCAACTGAATTAGCCGAAAAAGCCTCTTTTGTAATGGTTCTGGTAGTTTCCGTCCCGTCAGGTAACTTGAATTTAAATGTATTGGATATACCGACTTGATTTGGTCCAGTATCAATGCTATATCCACCACTAGAATTCCGGAATTCGCTTATTTGTTTGCCATTGATTTCTAAAATCTGCCATCCCCTCTGCCATCCATCAGCTCCAGCGGGGCCCGTTTTCAGCACAGAAGCAATAAACAATCTTTCATTTTGATCCATTCCCATTCTAAAACCATGGACCCCACTCACCTGACCTGTAAATGCCGCTCTGAAGGCTTCTTGGGTTGTAATGTAAGTCCAACCCTGCCTATCCAAAGGTGTATAACGCAATTGCTCTAGAAAATCCTGATTACTCATTGTTCCTGAGAAGCTAACATCAGTTGGCATTTCCCGATTCCAATAATACCAATCACTCATCACGTCATAAATAGCCTTATGAACTTCGTTCTGAACTTTGGTTGGATCTACATCTTCATCTTCAGGATTACAGGAAATCATTACCAGCATCATGGCCAGCATCAGACTCCAAAGGGACAAGCGGAGATTATTCATTCTTTAATTATTTTTATTTAATCTTATAAACGTATTATGAAGTCCGTTCGGTTCATATTACAAAATCATAAACTTTTACAGTTGACCACTTTGTCGCATTTTTCTCAATAAAGGCAAGGTGCTTGGGGTCAACCTGGTATTCGTTCTGATCCTCAATACTCTTGAAGAACAGCGTACACGCTACCTGATAACTACTGTCTACAACATCTCTTGCCTCAGTAGGAGCCGGCGTACCAATGTAAAATTTATCTACAGATTTACACTTTCCCAATTCAGATGCTTCTTTGATAAAATCCTGCGTATCTACGCCTTCATTCAACCAAAAGTAAACCTGATGTATCATTTTTTGTTTTTTGTTTTCTTGTGCCATAAGTGAAATAGGTAAGGTAGACGCTGCACCTGCAACGGCTAGGGTTTGGATAAATTTTCTTCTCGATTTCATAATACTTTTATTAAGGGCATTAAAGATAAAAATTTAAATTGCTTCCTGAAATTTTAGTAAATAGTATTATGATGAAGTATAGAAAGTTTGGAAAAACTGGTTGGGAAGTATCAGAAGTAGGCTTAGGAACCTGGCAGGTTGGAGGGGGCTGGGGAGGTAAATTTGACCATCAAGCAGCCAATACTATCATCCACTCAGCCATTGACAAGGGAATAAATTTTATAGACACTGCTGATGTATATGATGAAGGCCTTAGCGAGGCTGCTGTGGGAAAAGCGGTCAGAGAAAGATCAGAATACATCTATGTGGCAACCAAATGTGGTAGACAAATCAACCCGCACATCAACGAAGGTTATACAACATTGGCTCTAAGAAAATTTGTTGAAAATTCCCTAAAAAACACGGGATTGGATATCATCGACCTTATTCAGCTTCATTGCCCTCCTACTCCTGTTTTTGAAAGAGATGAAATATTCGGCCTTTTTGAGGACTTAATTCAAGAAGGAAAGATCCGGGCTTTGGGTGTAAGTGTGGAGAAGGTAAATGAAGCAAGAATGGCTATGAATTATGATGTTGTGTCGAGCATTCAGATCATCTTCAACATGTTCCGACAAAAGCCCGCGGAAGAATTATTTATATTGCCTGAGTTAAAAGATTTTGGAATCATCGTTAGGGTTCCATTGGCTAGCGGAATGCTGACAGGAAAACTGAATACCACATCTACCTTTAACATGGAAGATCACCGTCATTTCAACAGAAATGGCGAAGCTTTTGACAAAGGAGAAACCTTTTCAGGTATAGACTATACAAAAGGGTTGAATGCCGTGGAAGAATTAAAAGAAATCTTTCAGGGTGATGAAACCCTGGCTACTTGGGCCATCAAGTGGGTCTTGATGTTCCCATCTGTGAGCACGGTAATTCCGGGAGCTTCCAAAGCGGAACAGGTTTCCAGTAATGTAAATGCAGTGAATTTACCTGATATTACACCTGAAAAAATGGCAAAGGTAAAGGCCGTCTATGACAAGTATTTCAGGTATGAAATCCATCCAAACTGGTAAGGAATTTTAATCCTTATATCACTCAACCACATCTTACATTGTCTAATTTAGCCCACAAGCGCGTACTGATCATCACTTACTACTGGCCTCCATCAGCGGGCTCAGGAGTGCAACGTTGGCTGAAATTTGCCAAATACCTTCCGGAATATGGCTGGGAACCTGTGATTTTCACCCCAGAAAACCCTGATTTTGAACTTCAGGATCCAAGTCTGGAAAAGGAAATCGGGCCTGAAATGGAGGTATTAAAGTTTCCTATATGGGAACCATATGGCATATTCAGGTCTTTGAAAAGGGATAAGAAAAATCAACCCGCTAAAATTCTAGAGCAAAAACAGCATTCCCTAACAGACAAATTAGGACTATGGGCGAGGGCAAACTTACTGATACCTGATCCAAGGATTTTCTGGGTAAAGCCATCTGTCAGTTACCTGCTTGATTTGGTGCAGAAAAACCAATTCCAGTGTATAATTACCACTGGCCCTCCACACAGCATGCACTTGATAGGGCTGAAATTGAAGGAAAAAACCGGTATTCCCTGGATAGCCGACTTTAGGGATCCTTGGAGCAAATGGGAATTTTTGGATACTTTACCAATGACCACCCTTGTCCGAAACAAACACAAAGGACTGGAGGCCAAAGTATTGGATCAAGCCGATGAGGTATTGACCATTTCCCCCACATTCCAAAAGGAATTCATGGAGCTAAAAAATAGAGATATCCGTTTGTTGACCAATGGTTTTGATGAAGCAGATTTTCCTGAGGAATTTTTTAAAAATCAGGAATCCGAAAACAAAACCTTGGAAGTTCTCTACATAGGTATCATAGATGCTATTCGTAATCCCAAGCCTTTTCTGGCATCCATGAAAAAGTCTTTTGGGCATAAAGAACAGGAAGTACAACTTCGATTCGTAGGGAAGGTTTCTGAGGATGTAAAGGAATACATCAATGATGACATTTGGCTATCCAAACACGTAAGCTTCGAAGGCTATGTAAGCCATCAAAAAGTATTCGAATTCTATAAAAATTCGCAATTACTTCTACTCATCCTCACGGACACCAAAAATGCCAAAGGAAATATCCCCGGAAAACTTTTTGAATACATGGCCACAGGAAGACCCATTCTTGCATTGGGAGATCCAGAGGGAGACAGTGCTATAATACTTAAGGAAAGTGGCTCGGGAAAGGTATTCGCCCACGATGATTTGAAGGGGATAAGTAAATATCTCAATGAGTTCCAAAAACCCGTCACTTTCATACAATCTGAAAAAATCACTTCGTATTCAAGAAGAAATCTTACTGCTCAATTGGTACAACTCCTCGACAAGCTATGAACATCCCCTTTCTCGACCTGAAAAGAATCCCAGTTGGAATACAAAATGAGTTGGTAAGGACATTCAGAAGGATGTTAGAAGAGGGTGTTTTTTCTGGGGGAAAGGAGGTTAACCTTTTTGAAAACAACATAGCTTCCTATTTGAATATCCCTGATTTTGTATCTTGTTCGAATGGAACTGATGCCTTGGAAATAGCATTAAGGCTGTTGAATATTGGACCGGGAGATAAAGTGGCTGTACCTGCTTTGACCTGGGTATCTACAGCAGAAGTGGTGAAACTAACAGGAGCTGAATTGGTTTTTGTGGATACCGACCAAGATGGCCTGATTGATTTGGATAAACTCATTGAATTGCCACTTGATCATTTAAAAGCAGTAATTCCAGTCCATCTTTATGGACAAATAGCAGCCATGGAAAAACTGTGTAAATGGTCTAAAGAAAAAGGAATAAAAGTCATTGAAGATGCGGCACAATCCTTCGGTGCCAAGCTTGGCAATAAGGCTTCAGGGGCATGGGGAGATATTGGCTGTTTTAGTTTCTATCCAACCAAAAATCTAGGTGCTTTGGGAGAAGCTGGAGGAATATTCTGCAAAGATGAAGAACTCATGCTAAGAGCTAGACAAATGATCAATCATGGTCAAAGCTACAGGGATAAGCATGAGATTCTTGGGAAAAATGCCAGGATTGACAGCATACAAGCAGCCTTTTTGAATGTGATGTTAAATTATTTTGATCAATGGCAGATCCAAAGAAAGGAATTGGCAAAGATCTATTTGGAAGAATTGTCAGAAATCAAAGCATTGAAATTACCGCTCAATTGCCTGCAATCTCAACATAGTCTTCACCTTTTCACCTTACAGACGCCCTTAAGAGACGAATTAAGAGCTATTCTACTGGAAAATGGAATAGGAACTGCGGTCCATTATCCGCAGATTATTCCTAAAATGAAACCTTACCATGATGGTAAATCTTATCCAAATGCTCAGAAGATCAGTCAACAAACACTATCACTTCCTTTAAATCCATTTTTAACAAAGAAAGAAGTCTTGTATATAAGCAGGTTTATCAGAGAGTTTTTCAAAAATCAAAAAACCTCCTTTGCAATCTTATAAGTCGCATCAGCCTTACTCATGGTATAATAGTGCAATACAGGAGCTCCATTGGCTATCAGTTCTTTACTTTGCTTGATCGCCCATTCTATTCCTACCTGTTTTACATCAGCATTGGTCTTGCACTTGATCAGTTCATCCAATAAGTCATCTGGCAGGTCAAGAAAAAATGTCCTTGGCAACATCGTTATCTGTCCTAAAGTTGTAATTGGTTTCAACCCTGGAATAATCGGGACGTCTATTCCCGCAGCCTTGACTTTCTTGACAAAATCAAAATACTTTTCATTGTCAAAAAACATCTGTGTCACGATATATTCAGCTCCTGCTTCTACTTTTTCTTTGAGAAACTTCAAGTCAAATTTCATGCTTGGTGCTTCAAAGTGTTTTTCGGGATACCCAGCTACACCAACACAAAAATCGGTATGGAAGCTAGTCTCCGTTTCCTCATGAAGGTATTTACCGTGATTCATACCTATGATCTGTTCTACCAAAGTTGTGGTATATTCATGCCCATTGGGTTCAGGAACAAATTTCCCCTCATTCTTAGGGGCATCTCCACGCAAAGCAAGTACGTTCTGCACACCTATAAAATTTAGGTCTATAAGTGCATTTTCTGTTTCTTCTTTAGTAAACCCGCCACATAATAAATGGGGTACTGCTTCTACCTGAAATCTATTCATCAAAGCTGCACAGATACCCACTGTGCCCGGACGCTTTTTGGTGCTGACTTTTTCCAAAAGTCCATTGGGATGTTTCTTGTAAATAAACTCTTCCCTGTGATAGGTCACATCTACAAAAGGCGGCTTAAACTCCATCAAAGGTTCAATTCCTACCAAAAGATCATTGAGGCTCTGCCCTTTGAGCGGAGGAAGGATTTCGAAAGAAAACAAAGGCTTTTCCGCCTGATTGATATATTCTGTGATTTTCATGGTCAATTTTCTTGAGCTGCTAAGGATGGGTTATAAGCTAAATTTGGAGACAGCCACCTTTCAGCTTGAGTCAATGACACTCCTTTCCTTTCGGCATAGTCTACGACCTGGTCTTCTCCTATTTTCCCCAATCCAAAATATTTACTTTCCGGATGTGCAAAATAATACCCGCTTACCGAAGATGTGGGGTACATGGCATAGCTATCCGTAAGGGTGATTCCTGTTTGTTTTTCTACTTGTAGTAAATCAAATAAAGTCCTTTTTTCTGAATGTTCAGGACAGGCCGGGTAGCCCGGTGCTGGTCTTATTCCATGGTAAGCTTCTTTGATCAAATCGTCGTTATCCAACTGCTCTTCCTGGGCATAACCCCACAATTCTTTTCGTACCAATTCGTGAAGATATTCCGCTCCCGCTTCAGCCAGCCTGTCAGCTAGCGCCTTGAGCATGATATCTTGATAATCGTCATGGGTAGCCTGAAACTCCTTCAACTTCTCCTCTATTCCCCATCCGGCAGTCACTGCAAACCCACCCATATAATCCTTTTCATCGGGATGAAGGTAATCCGACAAAGACCTATTAGGTACTCCTTTTCCTTTTTTACCTTGTTGTCTCAGGAAATGAAAACTGAAAGGCGTTTCTTTTTCTTCCAGGTCCAAAATCCTGACATCATCTCCTTCCCTCTGCACAGGAAACAAACCTACCACAGCTTTGGCTTGAAGCCAACCTTCTGCAATAACCTGATCCAACATTGCATTGGCTTCTTTGAAGAGTCGCTGGGCCTCCGCTCCAACCACGGTATCATCGAGGATTTTTGGATACCTGCCGCTGAGCATCCAGGTACTGAAGAACGGCGTCCAATCAATATATTTCCTTAAAACCTTTAAATCCAATTCTTCAATTACAGTCAAACCCAAAACTGCTGGCTTTACAGGATGATAATTTTCCCAGTTGATATACACCGGGTTGGATTTAGCCTCCTGATAACTTACCAGTTGCTTAACCTGCTGTTTGGCCTCATGATCTACCCTCAGTTGCAAATAGGTTTCTTTGATTTTTTTATGATAGCTGTCCCTGGTTTCTTCACTGATTGATTCTCCTGCAATTGGTACTGACTTGGAGGCATCAGTTACATGGATCACTGTTCCGGAATATACCGGGTCTATTTTTACAGCTGTGTGAATTCTTGATGTAGTAGCACCTCCAATCAATAAAGGTATTTTTAAGCCCTGCCTTTCCATTTCTGAAGCTACATAGACCATCTCGTCCAATGATGGAGTGATCAGTCCGCTCAAACCTATAATATCTACCTTATTCTTGATAGCTTCATCAATAATAACCTGTGCATCCACCATTACGCCAAGGTCGATGATTTGGTAACTGTTACAAGCCAAGACCACTCCTACTATATTTTTCCCGATATCATGCACATCTCCTTTGACAGTGGCCAATAAGATTTTTTTGATACTGCTTTGTTCGGCATTATAGTCTGCATCACCTACTTGTGGCATAAATGGCTCAAGATAGGCCACTGCCTTCTTCATCACCCTGGCTGATTTGACCACCTGAGGCAAAAACATTTTCCCTTCCCCAAAGAGGTCACCCACCACATTCATCCCATCCATTAATGGACCCTCAATCACCTTCAAGGGATTTTTGAGGTGAATTCTAGCTTCTTCAGTATCTTCAATGATAAAATCAATAATACCTTTTACAAGTGCATGCTCAATCCTTTTTTCTACAGGATCTTCACGCCACAAAGCGGACACTACCTCCTTTTTCCCAGTTTGTTTGACAGTTTCCGCAAAGTCCAATAAATCCTCCGTAGCATTGTCATGTCTGTCGAAAAAAACATCCTCTACTTTCTGTAAAAGATCTTTCGGAATATCGTCATATACTTCCAACATGCTTGGATTCACTATCCCCATATCCATTCCATGCCGAATGGCATGATATAGGAAAGAAGCGTGCATGGCTTCACGTACTGTGTTGTTACCCCTGAAAGAAAAACTCACATTACTTACTCCTCCACTGACTTTGGCTCCTGGAAGGTTTTGCTTGATCCATTGTGTCGCATGAAAGAAATCAAGAGCATTTTTCCTATGTTCATCCATCCCTGTTGCCACCGGGAAAATGTTGGGGTCAAAAATGATGTCCTGAGGATTGAATTTCACCTCTTGCACCAATATGTCATAACTACGCTTACAGATATCAATTCTTCTCTGATAAGTATCTGCCTGTCCATCTTCATCAAAGGCCATAACCACCACTGCCGCACCGAATTTCTTGATGGTTTTGGCTTGGTGAACAAACTCCTTCTCTCCATTCTTGAGACTGATAGAATTGACTATACCCTTTCCTTGTACACATTTCAATCCAGCAAGGATAATTTCCCAACGGGAACTGTCTATCATAATGGGGATTCTGCTGATTTCAGGTTCTGAGGCAATCAAGTTCAAAAACTTCTGCATGGCAGTTACACCATCCAGCATGCCCTCATCCATACAGACATCCAAAATCTGTGCACCTCCACGGACTTGATCCAAGGCCACTTCCAGGGCTTCATCATATTGTCCGTTCAGAATCAAACGGGCAAATTTCTTGGATCCTGTGATATTGGTCCTTTCACCAACATTTACAAAGTTGATCTCAGGAGTGAAAATCAAAGGTTCCAAGCCCGATAATTTTAAGGTATTATGTTTTTGGATTTTAGTCATCTCCTATTTTTTCTAATTCTACCAAACGAGGCTTATATTTTGCAGCAGCCTTTGCAATGGCTGAGATATGCTCCGGTGTAGTACCACAGCATCCTCCCAAAATATTTACAAAGCCTTCTTTTAAAAACTCCTCTACTTGATCAGCCATTTCTTCTGCTCCCTGATCATATTGACCAAATTCGTTGGGAAGACCTGCATTCGGATAGGCAGAAACCAAAAAAGGCGCATTTTCGGAAAGCACTTTAAGGTATGGACGGAGTTCTTTTGCGCCCAAAGCACAATTGAGACCTATACTGAAAAGCGGGACATGCGATACAGATATCAAAAAAGCTTCCGTCGTCTGACCTGAAAGTGTCCTTCCTGAAGCATCAGTGATAGTACCTGAAATCATTACAGGTACTCCCCCTTCCTCCGGACTTAGTGGAATTCCTTTTTCTTCAAAGACTTCCTGAATTGCAAATAGCGCCGCTTTTGCATTCAATGTATCAAAAATGGTCTCCACCAATAAGGCGTCTGATCCTCCATCAAGCAAACCTCTAACCTGCTCCTGGTAGGCTTCTGACAATTGATCAAATGTAACAGCCCTGTAGCCAGGGTCATTTACATCCGGCGAAATTGAAGCTGTACGGTTAGTCGGTCCGATAGCACCTGCAACAAACCTAGGCTTATCTGGGTCTTTCAAAGTATAGGCTTCAGCTGCCTGCTTAGCGATTCTGGCAGATTCAAAATTGATATCATAAGCCAAATGAGCCAAACCATAATCCGCCTGGGCAATAGAAGTCCCACTAAAGGTATTTGTTTCTATAATGTCAGCACCAGCCTCGAGATAAGCTTCATGAATAGCCTTGATAATTTCCGGTCTGGAAAGAGATAGCAAATCATTGTTCCCTTTCAATGCTTTAGGATGATCTTGGAGTGCAGGAGTGCGGAAATCTTCTTCCGTTAACCTGTACCGCTGAATCATAGTACCCATAGCGCCATCTAGGATCAGGATTTTTTGTTGGGATGATTGTATTAATAGCTCGCTTCTATTCATCTAAGTATATTTTAAAAAGCCTATGCGAGACAACTGGTCGAAAAAGAAAAAACTCTTTCGCTCATCTTTTTCCGGCTTTTCCGGAATGGGAGTTAGCACCTTGGATTCAGGTTGCTAAGACTTCAACGGGCCCTTCCCTCAGTCTTTCTCGATAAGCAAGTTCAAATGTAAAGCCTTTATATGGAATATGTCAAGTTTTTTCAAAATTCTTCTGCTTCTATTCGCTTTTCATTAATTTTTGAGCGTGTATGTTAAAGATTCCCCATTTACAGGATGCCTTATTTGATTTACCGATTTCTGACAGTACTTTATGTCCAAAATCAACAACCACTTACTATTAAGACATGAAAAAAAAATTAATTTATCTCTTCATCTGCGTCATTTTTTACGCTTGCAACTCTGCTAACCGACAAGAAACACTTATAAGCGAAGACACTTGGGATGCCGAAAAAAAAATAGAAGAGCTTGGTATAGTACTCCCAAGCCCGAGTGAACCTGTAGCCAATTATGTAAATGCTGTACAAACAGGGAATATATTATTCCTTGCTGGAAAAGGACCAAGTAAGCCAGATGGTTCTTATGTCACTGGGAAGGTGGGTAGTGATTTATCCATAGCAGAAGGAAAAGAAGCCGCAAGGCTGGTTGGTTTGGCTCAAATAGCAGTCCTCAAACATGAATTAGGAGATTTGAATAGGGTGAAAAGGATTGTAAAAGTTCTTGGAATGGTCAACTGCGGCTCGGATTTCAAAGATCAACCCGAGGTCATCAATGGCTTCTCGGATCTGATGGTTGAGATTTTTGGAGAAAAAGGCAAGCATGCAAGGTCAGCAGTAGGAATGAATGCCTTACCAATGGATATTGCAGTTGAAATAGAACTGATAGTTGAAATTGAAGATTAGGAAATTATGGCCTGATGCCCAATGTAAATTGTAGATAGGGATTTGCCATGTATTTGAACATGGGAAGACCAAAGAAATTATAGGGAGTCAATGGAAGTTCATAGCCGGCATGAACGCCAAAAACAACATCGTAGAAATTACCCCTGTTAGTCGGTAAGGCGTATGTAATCATCAACTCTGGTTTGCCCATCAATCCCGCTGATCTCACATAACCATCAAAATCGGGTTCTTCAAATAACCTGGGGAAATCAGGTTTCTTTGTTGAATATAGCGAATAGCGTAGGTTTCCATAACCCAATCCACCTAAAACACCTATTTCAAGATTCCTGAAGTCAAATAAAACACGGCCTGCATTGCCATAGACCCTTACGCTGTTGAGGGTATGGTTCATGGTTTCATTTGCTTGACCGGACAGTCCAAGATTATAAATGTCTACTCCATAAAGTAAACTTCGGTTAAATCCGAGTATTTTTAGTCCGAAATTATTGGGTCTACCATTAAAAGGCTCTAACCCATTTTCCTCCAAATTACTATTTAAGGCATCAGGAGTGGTGAAATTCAATCCGTAAATCAGGTGGGCTCCGATTGAGGCATCTCTATAAAAGAAATTATGGTCAGGAAGTGTGATACCAGCCCCTAACCTAAAAAAAGCTCCTGCCTGGGCTGCCCCGAAATTTATACCGTTCAAATTCCAGGAGTCCTCAAATGGGCTAAATGCATAACCGAACCTTGCTAGAATTTCTAAGGATTCATCTCTTCCGGGGATTGGGAAATCATAGCTGGTGTGGAACCCAATTTCTGTGAGGAACCCTGTCATGTTTAATGAACTCTTCTGAATGTTACCGTCGCGAAGAATAAAGCCTTGCTGAGGCTCTTGCAAAAACCTATCGATGGAGTTGGCATTGGATTCCCGAAGCATTTGGAAGTTCAATGCTCCAGCCCCAATTGCCATATAGTGGATCAACTGAAAAGGTCCTTCCTCAGTAAAGGAAAAACCAACATTCAGTAGAAACCTCGTCGACCTATAATCAATTTCGTATCCGTTGAAAAGAGATTTTGGCCCAGCATTTTGCAAAACTTCCAAACCAAGAATGAAATCGTTGAATCGGGTTTGATAGCCGAACCCAAAATTGGAATAACTCTTTCTCATTGAAGTCAGCCCTTTGTCTTCCAACATCAGGTTAAATTCCCTCAGGTTTGCTCCAGTCCGTCCGAAATTTACATACATAGAAGATCTCGTAGCCCTCTCAAGCTGTGCCTGTGATGCTTGCGTAATTAAAAGAAAAAACAGAATCAGTATCGGAATTCTCATAAGTCTCATTGCGGACTCAAAAATAAGGCTAAACCTATCAATGCATCTATGAATTGAGAAAAATTATAGCCTAAGGTGTTTGATGATTTTAGAATGCAGGTTATCTGGGTTGAACGGCTTTGGTATAAAATCATCCATTCCAACTTCCTCAAGCTGCTCTTTGACATCAATCAGTGATGAAGCTGTCAATGCAATTATCGGAGTCTCTCTTTTCCTTTGACATTTTACATTTCTTATATGTTCGGCCACTTCAAATCCATCCACGTGGGGCATCTGCAAATCCAATAAGACTAAATGGAAATCTCCCTGATCGAAAGCTTCTATCGCTTCCAATCCATCCTCTGCAATCACTACATTGCCTACCCCCCATCTTTGAAGAAATTTTTTAATCATGATTTGATTTACCAAGTTATCCTCTGCAACAAGAATACTTGCTTTTTCCAGGTTTCTCCCAAGTTCACCATTACTGCTTAAAACGACATCTTGACTTGGATCTGATTTTTCAAACTGTACATCAAAGGTAAAGATACTCCCTCCTCCTTCTCTCTTCAATGCTTTAATTTCTGACTCAAACAAAAGAACCAGTCTTTTTACAATAGCCAAGCCAAGACCAGTACCCCCAAACTTCCTGGTGGTCTCTGCACTGGCCTGTGTAAATGCCTCAAAAATTGTTTCCAATTTGTTCTCTGCAATACCGATCCCTGTATCTTCAAATTCAAAGCGGATTTTCACCTTCTTTACAGAGTCCTTCAATAAACTTAGTTTTATCCTAACAAAGCCTGATTCGGTAAACTTAACCGCATTAGAAACCAAATTATTGACTACTTGACCCAAGCGAACTGGATCCCCTAGGATTTTACCAGGTATCCTCTTGTCAAAATCAAATTGTATATCCAACGATTTTTCCCTGGCCTGATAAGAATAGGAATGTATAATCCTATTGATCACATTTTTCAGGTCAAACTCAACTTTCTCCAACTCCACCTTCCCGGAATCAATTTTGGTATAATCAAGAATATCATTGATCAACCCAAGGAGATTCTCAGCAGAGAACTGAAGGGTTTTGAGATTTTCCAATTGGTCAGGTCGGGGATTGTCTTCTAAGAGAAGATGAGACATCCCGATAACAGCATTCATCGGTGTACGGATCTCATGACTCATGATTGACAGGAACTGCGATTTCACCATGGAAGCTTGTTCCGCCTTTTCTTTAGCAAGGTAGAGTTCCTTTTGTGCTCTTCTCAGTTTGGTTATGTCCCTTGCTATCCCATTGTAATAAACCTCACCTTCCTCTGTTTCAACAAGTTTACCATTGGTACTGAACACCCTATTTTCCCCATCTTTTCTTAGGAGTTTGAACTCTAGGTATTGGTTTTCCTTAAGAAACTGTTTTTTATTTTTATCAAATTCAACAAGAATGGAGGCGTCTTCTACCGCTAAGAAGTCTTTGAGGCTTTTGTTAAGGACTTCGTCTACTTCATAACCTAGAAACTGCTTGACATTTGGTGATACGTAAGTAAATTCTAAGTCAAGATTGATAGAAAAAATGATTTCTGTGGACTCCTCGACGAGTTTTCTATATTTTTCTTCGTTCTTTTTAAGATTGACTTTTGCTTCATATTCCTCATTGATATCTCTCAAAATACCCAAAGCATATTCTACTTCACCACCATAAAAAATAGGCCTGACGGTCATTTCATAGACCCTTCGGCGGTAGACCATATTTTTTTGGACGATCTCCTTTTTCAATAGGGCCTGTGTCACTGCTGGCTGGATTTCTTTGAGATTTTTGACATGGACCTGTGATAATGTTTTTCCTTCAAAATCTTCGGGAGTCATTCCCCAAGCTGAAAGCGTAGTACCTTCTGCCACAATGTACTTAAGGTCTCGGTCAATTAGAAAAACAGAAGTCAATGGAATATTTGAAGCCAGCACACGGTACCTGGACTGACTCCTAATTATTTCTTCACGGGTTTTTTTCCGCTCTGTAATGTCCTGAATCAAACCTTCGTGCAACAAAATATTGCCCATATCATCGAGAATTTCACTGGATTTATCTTCCACCCACCGATATGACCCATCCTTTCTACGTAGTCTATATTCGCCTGAATAAGCGGGAATGCCATTTTTACTCTTATTACTGAAATGCTCTGATAAGAGTAGTTCCACATCATCAGGATGGATAAGATCCATAATACTGGTTCTGTTGGACATCAAATCTTCAGCCTCATAGCCAAACTGCCTGATGTTGTCCGAAACGTAGGAAAATTTGAAATTGTCATTAGGATCAACAGTAAACAATACTGCTGGACTATTTTCCACAACCATTTTAGCTCTTTTCGCAAGCGCCTCCTGTTTGTGAAGTAAAGAAAGGTTTCTGATGACAAAGGAGTAGCCAATCTTTACCTGTTCATCATTCATAAAAGCTTGAACAGATACCTCGTAGGGCTCTACCTTACCATCCCTTGATTTTAGGTTCAGTTCTTTTTTGTAAACTTTGGTGAGCTTAAGCTTTTGCAGGGTCTTTTTGACATTGATATTTTCTGAGCTCAAAAACTCATACAGATCGAATATTTTTCCTGAAAATGATTCTGTGGATTTGATCTTACACTCATTTTTGGCTGCTCGGTTCATGTAAAGAATATCCCAATTATTGTCAGTTACAAAAATTGGATCATCTACCTGCGCCAGTATCTGAGATTGTAGTTTGAGGTAATTCTCTGCATCACGCTTATGGGTAATATCTGAACAATACCCATATATCTCAATCTCGCCTGACTCATCTATATCCCTTACCTGAATACTGTAATTGATGTATTTTTCTTTTCCCTCATGATTGATCAGGCTGAACTCTCCAGAGGTAGTTGCTTTGGTACTTTTAGCAATCTTGGTATTTTCCAAAACCTGCCTCTTGTGGACTGATGACAATCTCTTGAGAAGATCCTTTGCCTTTGAAGCAGAACTTCCTTCTTCCAATTCAAATATCTGAGAAAAGCCTTTGGAAAAATAAATGAGATTTTTGGAATTGCTTAATCTCCAAGAACCTGCTTTTGCAAGAATTTCTGTGCTTTCCAACAACCTTTCATTTCTATCAAGGCTTTTGCGGATTGCTCTATTGATAAAGCTCCCAGCATAAATATCCCCCAATTGCCTTAGGACATACTCATCTTTTTCGTGCCAATCCCTTTTCTGCTTGACAGCATCCAACCCAAAAAATCCTATTAGTCTATTTTCAGAAAATATCGGGATCAAAATCACTGATTTAATCCCTTGTTGTTTATATACTTCTCTTTCGTGCGCAAAGTCGTCTTCCATCAACTCCACATCCGGAATAATCAGAATTTCTCCTTTTCGGAGCTCCTGCATGGTCATGGCATCCTCATCGATTGGAATGGTTTTTACATAGGAAATTTGCGCATCAATACCTTCATTGGTCCATTCATATGCATATTCCAGAATTTGCAAATCATCATGCACCAAAAAAATATAGGCCCTATCTGCCTTTTCAAAATCACCCAGCATTTTCAAGGAAAGGTTGAAAACAGCATCAAGTCTTTGTATATCAGCATTGACAAAACGTGCTGAAATCTGATTGATCAGTATCTCAAGCTCATACCTTTTTTGTAAAGATTTTTTGGCAAGGTAATAATCCGTCACCTCTCTTGCACTGATCAGGTAACCTCCTATACTCGGTTCATTGATTAAATTTTTACCATAACTTTCCAAGAAAATTTTTTCTCCGTCATTTTTGGTAAGCCAAAAATCTATCTGAACCTCATCTTCTGATGACCGCAAAGATTCAAAACTTCCCTTGACAAGTTCAATAACTCCTTCGGCTATAAATTCATTTAAAGACTTGCCTATTATCCTTTCTGGTTTTGTTCCCAGTTTATCAATTGCAGCAGCACTGATAAACTTAAATACACCTTCCTCATCTATGATAACCAGTATGTCATGATTATTTCTGAGGATTGTTTTGACAAAACCCAACTCCTGCTGAGACTCAAGGATGAGCGATTGTTGGGTGCCCGAGTCCATGAAGGCACTTAATGGTATATGATGCTTACCTTTAGCCAAACAATAGCGCACATCTGTGTTGGAGGAAAGGTTGACAAATGACCAATGGAACTTATGCAGAATGCCTTTTTTATCCTTTAGCGTTCTAAGAAAATCCGCCTTGGGACTATCTCCATTGAGAAAAAAACGGTAAAGTTCATTTTGGCTCGCTCCGCTGTTCACAAATTCCTGCCATTTATTTAATCCAAAAAAGAAATTATCCAGCCAGTATTTGTTTACAAAAACAATTTGATCCTCACTAAATACCATCATTGGATCCTGTACTTCATCGAAAAAACTGAAAACAGAAATGTCTAACTTCTCAAAATACGCCATGCAATCCTGTAAAACTAGGTGGAGGTTTAATTATTTATGGTTTTATTTAGGGGCATTGTTGGAATAGCAATCTAAAAATATTCGTTGGATTTTCCATAACTCAAATAATAAATAAAAATGATAAGAAAAAAGATATCCCTGTGCTTATTGGTGATGTTTTTAAGCCATTTCGTATTGGCACAAAACCCAGAGAGGGTAAACATCACAGACTTGACAAAGATTGTCAGCACCAATTCTCATGAAATAACCCCTGATGGCAAGCAGGTCATCTATCTCAAGAGTTTTATTGATGAAAAAGATAAGGAAGAATACTCCTACAAAAGTCAGCTGTGGATCAGCGACCTGAGCTCTCCCTATGAAAGCAGGCCATTGACTTCATCAGAATACAATGTTTCTTCAGTCACCCTTTCACCTGATGGCAGCAAAGTGGCTTTTGTTAGACCCAAGGATGGGAAGGCACAAATCTGGATTTTACCCCTAAGAGGTGGGGAAAGTCAAGTAGTAACTTCTGAAAAGAACGGAGCTTCCGGACCTGTTTGGTCACCTGATGGAAAAAAGATCCTATTCTCTTCCACACATCCCATATGGCAAATTGAGGGTGAGCCAACCTGGGAAGTTCAGAGACCTGGAAGGGAACATAATGATGAACCTAATTACAAAGCTATCAATGCCGGACAGGCCAAAGAAGAAGTAACTCCCAACCCGGATGGCTCCCTGGAAGAGCTTCGCGCCTATCTTGCTAAAAACAATGCTAAAGGAGATCCTAAAGTCATAGACAGGTTGAATTTCCTCGGAGAAAGAGATCTCAATCCTGAGCTTAGCTTTTCCCACTTAAATATCCTTGACCTGGATTCTAAGAAAACAGAAAAGATTACAGATGGGTTTCAAAGTTTCTTTGGAGGAACTTGGTCACCAGATGGTTCTTACATATTGGCTTCCAGTATTTTAAACGATGAGCATCCTGATTTGACAAGAACCACTGAAATTTGGAAAATCTCATTGAAAGACAAAGACGCTAAAGTTTTTTTCAGTCTGGAAGAACATAGTGTAGGTGCACCAAATTTCTCTCCTGACGGTAAATGGATAATTTTCAGAGGAATGAATGTGGAAGAGCCTTCCTATAACATGTCGATGCTGGGAGCCATCAAGCCAGATGGCAGTGGGTTCAAGTGGTTGACAGAATCCCTAGACAGGAGTATAGGGTCAGGGAAATGGGCGCCTAATTCGCAGGATTTTTATTTCTCCGGAGCCAATCAAGGAGGATTTTCTCTCTGGAAAGTAAATGTAGGAAATGCCAAAATTGACCCCATCATCACGGGTCCTCAAGGAGTGACAAGTTTCGACATCAAGGGTCAGAATCTGGTCTACGCACTTACCAAAATCGAAAACCCTTCTGAAGTTTATTTGGCGGACCTTTCCAATAAAGGCGCTAAACAAATCACCAAAAACAATGAATCTTGGCTTGCCGGTAAAAAGATCTCCAAACCTACTGCCCATCAGCTAAAAACAGATGATGGCTTTACGGTAGACTATTGGGTTATGGAACCTATCGATAGAAAAGAGGGAACCAAGTACCCTACAGTGGTAAATATGCATGGTGGACCATCAGCCATGTGGGGACCTGGGGAAGCTTCTATGTGGCATGAATTCCAGGTAATGGCTTCCAAAGGTTATGGAGTAGTCTACTCAAATCCAAGAGGTAGTGGTGGCTACGGCAAAGTTTTTCAAAAAGGCAATTTTCAGAATTGGGGCGATGGACCTGCTGCTGATGTATTGGGATCACTTGATGCTGCCATGGAAAAATTCGATTGGATTGATGGTGAAAACCTTGTCCTCACAGGCGGATCTTATGCTGGTTACCTTACCGCTTGGATAGTGGGTCATGACCATAGGTTCAATGCCGCATTTTCCCAGAGGGGTGTATACGAACTCACCTTCTTTATGGGTGAAGGCAATGCCTGGAGATTGGTTCCAAACCACTTTGGTTACCCTTGGGAAAATGGAGTAAAAGAAATCTTGGACTACAATAGTCCGCAGACCTACGTTCAAAACATAGAAACTCCTCTTTTGATCAAACATGGTGATCAGGATCTTAGAACGGGAGTCAGACAATCAGAATTACTTTACAAAAGCCTAAAAATATTAGGCAAACCAGTGGAGTACGTAAGGTATCCAAAAGAAGGTCATGAAATGTCCAGGTCTGGTGCCGTTCATAGAAGAATTGACAGAATGGGGAGGATTATTGAATTCTTCGAAAGATATGTAGAACATTCAAATAACTGATAAAATGTTAAAAATGACTGCCCTGAAGGGTGTTTTAAGTTTGATTATCATTTCCTTTTGCTTTGCTTTTGAAGGAAATACCCAAGACCTTAAACCCATATCTTGGAAGGATATCCCATCCTGGAAGTCCATTTCACAAGGTTCTGTACAGTTTTCTAAAGACGGAAAATGGATGGCTTATGGGATGGTGCCCGTGGAAGGCGACGGAGAAGTCGTACTTCAGAAGGTCGATGAGCCTGAAAGTAAAAAAACATTCCCCATAGGTTCTTCAAGCAATCCCAGCATTGCTTTTTCCGAAAATGGAAGATGGGTGGCTTTTAAAGAGTATCCTAAAGAAAAGGAGAAGAAGGCTGCTTCAAAAAACGGTGGTAAAAACCTTAAGGAAAAACTGATTCTGATCGACCTTCAGAATGACTTCAAAAAAACAGAGTACGACAATATTGCCTCTTATGCCTTCAATGGCAAATCTTCCAGTCACTTAGCAATTAACCTGAGCAAGGAAGGTTCAAATGGAGATGCCAAAGGATCAGACCTTTTGATTGTCAACCTGTCCAACCTGAGGTCCCACAATATTGGCAATGTATTGGAATTTGCGTTTAATAAAAGCGGTGAGTACTTAGCATATACAATAGATGCTGCCAATAAAAATGGCAATGGCCTGCACCTTTATCAGGTAGGATCAGGAAATATCAATATCCTGGAAACCGACAAAGCGACCTACAAATCCATCAATTGGACCGAAAAAGGTGATGCATTTGCCCTCCTCAAAATGGTAGACGATAAAGCTTTCAAGCAAGACCATGGAAAAGTAATAGGTGTAAAAAATCCAGCAAAGCCTGAGTTGACCTTATACGACCCAAAAACCGACAGTGTTGGATTCCCAAAAGATTTCACCATAAGTCCTAACAGAAAGCCTATGTGGTCTGAAGACCTGGGAAGGTTATTTTATGGTATACATCCCCTGGTGGCTGAAAAGAAAGAGGATAAAAAAGGAGAAAAAGAGGAAGAAAAACCTGAATCGAATGAAGCTGATAAACTCGGTAAAATCATGGCCGATACAACGATCAAGTCCATTTCAGATTTACAGACTGCCATTGCTAAATTGGATACAGGAAAAAACAAAAGCAGCAATGCCAAAGCAGACCTTCCTAAGCCTGACATGACCATTTGGCATTGGAAAGACAGTAGGCTGCAGTCTAGGCAGCAGGTTCTGGAAAACCAAGATAAAAACTACAGCTTTTGGGCCATGTACCATGTATCAGATGCCAAACATATAGCTTTACAGGACAGCAGCATGAAAGATCTGCTAATTCTCCCCAAGCAGAAATTTGCTTTAGGTTCTGATCTGAAACAATATGAACTGGATATGAATTTGGATGGACAGAGCTATTATGATTATTATATTGTGGATTTGTTTTCAGGAGAGAGGAAGGAACTGTTTACGAAATTCTACCAGCCTAACTACAACTCTCGCCCAAGGGCATCTGAGGATGGGACCAAACTCTTATATGCAGAAGACGGTCACTTCTACATCTATGACATATCAAAGGGAGAAAAATCCAATCTTACAGAGAATGTATCCACCACTTTTGTGAATGTGGAGGACGATAGAAATATCGAAAAGCCCATGAATGGTCCATTAGGTTGGAGTGCTGACAGCAAGTATGTCCTATTGAGAGATAGCTGGGATATCTGGCAAGTGCCAGTAGGAGGTACTGGAAATGCCGTCAATCTTACCCAAAATGGTAAAACAGACAAAATCCGATACCAAGACAGATTCGCTTTGGATCCTGAAGAAAAAGGTATAGACCTAAGCAAAGGCATGTATGTTAGGATATACGGAGAGAATACCAAAATGAGCGGTATCGGCAAAATCAATCCTGCTAAAAACGGACTGAAACCTGGGGTCGATAAACTTATTTGGGAAGAAGCCAATATCAACAGACTTTCTAAAGCTGAAAATGCTGATGTGTTTTTCTTTACCAAAGAAAAATTCAGCACACCAACAGATTATTATACCACTGGACCAAAATTAGAAAACCCCACAAAACTAACCTCCAATGCACCTGATGCCGGAAAATACAGCTGGTCGAAAGGTGTGAAATTGGTGGATTATGTTTCTGATAAAGGGGATAGTCTTCAGGCAGCCTTGTTTTTACCCGCAGGTTATGAAGAAGGGAATGAATACCCTACGATCATTTACTATTATGAGAAACTTTCCCAAACCCTTCATAATTATTCCAACCCAGAGTTTTCAAGAACGGGTTGGAACCCCGGAGTCTACACCAGTAATGGCTACGCCGTATTGATTCCAGATATCGTATACACCCTGGATGACCCGGGCATGTCTGCTGTATGGTGTGTGTTGCCTGCAGTGAAGGAAGCCGTAAAAACAGGTATAATCGATCGGGAAAACATGGGACTTCACGGTCATTCTTGGGGAGGTTACCAAACCTCTTTCCTTATTACCCAAACAGATATGTTTAAGGCAGCAGCCGCAGGTGCACCACTTACCAATATGATATCTATGTATGATTTGATCTATTGGAACACTGGTGCGGGTAATATGTCCATATTTGAATCCTCTCAGGGAAGATTCAGAGGCGGCCCTTGGGAAAACTGGGATTCTTATCTCAGAAATTCACCTGTCTATCATGTCAAAAATGTAAAGACTCCATTGCTGATGCTGCACAATGACAAAGATGGGGCAGTTGATTTCACTCAGGGAATCGAATATTACAATGCGCTAAGAAGGCTAAAAAAACCTGTGATCATGGTTCAATACAAAGGAGAAAACCACGGACTTTCTAAACTTGAAAACAGAAAAGATTACAGTGTGAGGATGATGGAATTCTTTGATCATCACCTTAAAGGTAAAGAAGCTCCTAAATGGGTTTCTGATGGAGTGGACAGGCTACAATTAGACACCCATTTAGAAAAAAGGGTGTTTTAACTGATCATGCCATCAATAAATAATATAACATATCGATGTATAAATTATAATAAAAAATTATTTAAAAAATAAAAATACCCAATATTGGGTATTTATTTCACGGATTAAATATTGTATACTTGAAACATCTTTTTGAGTTATACTCCTAAAGTGTTTAAGTTTTAAAAATGGGTCATCCCCAAAAACAAAAGCCTCTGTATGTTACAGAGGCTTTTTTATGGTACCTTTTTTACTTTTTCGAAGTTACATTACAAGAAGTTCTCACAAAACCAGATATTGAAGTGGAATTAATCCTTTGAAATCATTCATATTTTAGACATTTGCATAATGAATAAAAAAGACTTAAGAATCATTTATATGGGTACACCGGAGTTTGCGGTGCCTGCATTGGAAGTATTGGTAAATAATGGATGGAACGTGGTCGCTGTCATCACTGCACCCGACAGACCAAAGGGAAGGGGGCAAAAATTAATTCCCTCTCCTGTCAAGGAATCTGCTTTAAAGCATCATATTCCCGTACTTCAGCCTACCAATCTCAAATCCCCTGATTTTCAAGAAGAACTGAAATCCTATCAAGCCGACATTCAGGTGGTGGTTGCTTTTCGCATGTTACCCGAAGCAGTATGGAACATGCCTCCAAAGGGCACCTTCAACTTACATGCTTCCCTCCTTCCCAATTACAGAGGTGCTGCTCCCATCAATTGGGCCATCATCAATGGAGAAAAAGAAACGGGTGTCACTACTTTTTTCCTGAAGCATGAAATAGATACCGGAAGTATCATTTTTCAGGAAAAGGAACCTATTCATCCAGAGGACAATGTGGGGACACTCTATGAAAGGCTTATGCATAAGGGTTCAATGCTCGTGCTGAAAACCATTGAGGCAGTTTCGGAAGGTAGGGTTAACCCAGTGGTTCAGGATGAAGGGAAGTTCAAACACCATGCACCAAAAATCTTCAAAGAAACCTGTGAGATAGATTGGAGCAGATCTGCGGAAGAAATCCACAACCTGGTAAGGGGACTTTCACCCTACCCGGCTGCTTGGACTACCTTGGAAGGAAAAAACTGTAAAATTTTTAAAACCAAAACAATAGAAAGCAAAACCTCTGATTTGTCTATTGGTGAATTTCAGACTGATGAAAAAACCCACCTGACCTTTCAAACCGGTTCAGGTATGATTTCAATTCTCCAATTACAGCTTGAAGGCAAAAAGCGGATGGATATAGCCGATTTCCTAAGAGGTTATCAGTTTAAAAATTAAAGGTCTTTCCCAAAAGCCAAAAATTCTAATTGAAAATCCTTTTATAATCAGTTGGGATAAAGCTTAATGTACTGGTATTGGCCTATCCATCTTATTTTTATTAACTTGTTAAACAAATCTAAATTAGCACCTTATGAAAAATTTATGTAAACTTTTGCTGGTAATTTTTGTCGTGAATCCATTTTTCGCTGAAGCTCAGATCATGAACAGGCTTAGGAATGCAGCAGAGAGAGGTGTGAGTCGCGCGGTAGAAAAAACAGTAGAGAATGAGGCCGAAAAACTTGCACAGAGACAACTTCAAAAAGCTTTTGAAGGACTTTATGGAGATGAAGGCATGCCGGGAATGGATTGGGATAAAATCCTAAGCGGTATTAGTTCTGATGTAGAAGTAGCTGATCAATACTCCTTCACCGGGTACAATTTATTGGAAATTACCGGTAAAGACGGTAAAGGAAAAGATAATGACCCCATGAAAATAAAGTCTTTTCTCACAGAAGATGTACAGGTAATGGGTATGGAAGTAGACATGGATCAGGGCAGTAAGAAAAAGGACGATGGAACTGCTATCATGATCTATGACTTTGCAAGGAATGCTTCAATCATCCTGATGGAAAGTGATGGCGAAAAACAAAGGATGGCCTATGGCATAGACTTGGTAAAAATTTCTGAAGGAATTGAGACCGATGATATTGAAGAAACGGATGATTTTTCTTTCCAAAAAACAGGTAATACCAAAACCATCAATGGTTATAGCTGCGAGGAGTACGTTTCAGATACTGAGGAAGGCACAGGTCGGTACTGGATTACTAAAGACCCTATACAGGGTAACAATACCTTTTGGGGAAGTGAAAACCCTTTCCTCAATTCCAAAATGAAACAAAGCAATCCTTCTTATTTCAATGACATGCCCAAAGGAAACCTGATGGAGATGAATTATGAAAGTAAGCTGGACAAAAGCATCATGAATATGAAAGTCATTGAGATCAATGACAGCAAAAAGCAAGTATTCAACATGGATGATTATCCAAGTGTGTTTGCAGGAATGCAAGCAGACAAGAAATAACCATCTTTCTTACCCCATCTTAAAATCCCGAAGGAATTCATGCACTTCGGGATTTTTTT
>NZ_REBN01000164.1 GCF_007692705.1 Mongoliibacter sp. | reverse complement strand
ATAGGCAGAACGAGACCTGCCAGGTTTCATAAACCTAGCAGGTCTTTTTGATTTATTGCAATAAATGAAAAGGAAAAACCTTGAACCTGTACCTATCCTGCTGAAATTCATCTTCCTGGTCTATTTTCTTGTTTTGTAAGCAAAACTTTTATTGTTTAATAAACAACATTATAGAAATCAAGCGTACTGAACTTCATTTGGACTGATTTTCATAGAATTCATTTTAAATTACGTGGATGAAAAACCTTCTTTTGCTTTCGATAATTCTCTTAATGATGGTCAACTGCTCCGAAAAATCTGACCCTATTGCAGATATCTTCAGAGATTACCAGGGCGAAAACCCAGGTGCGGCAGTTGCGGTAATCGAAAATGGGGAAGTTATATATCACCAATCCTTTGGAATGGCAGAAATCGAGACCAAAAGGCCTGTCCAAACCAATACCAATTTCCGGTTGGCTTCCGTTACAAAGCAATTTACTGCCACTGCAATTCTGCTGATGGAGAAGGGAGGATTAATCGACTTGGATTGGACTTTGGATCAGGTATTCGAGGTTTTTCCGGAATATGGGAAAGACATTCAAATCCACCATTTACTCAACCACACTTCGGGGATTTGGGATTATGAGGATTTTGTGCCTGACTCCGCCTTGGTCAATCCCATCAGGGACCAAGGCGTATTGGAAATCACCCAAAAAATTGATCAGACTTATTTTTCTGCAGGGGAACAATTCCGGTACAGCAATACCGCCTATGCCTTATTGGCATTGATGGTTGAAAAATATTCCGGACAGGAATTTTCCGATTTTTTGGAAGAAAATATTTTCAAACCTTTGGGCATGAACCATACACTTGCCCATATCAAAAACATCAACACCGTACCTGAAAGGGCTTTTGGATACAGCCGGGAAAAAGACCATTGGGTACTGAAGGACCAAAGCAGCACCTCTGCTGTTTTAGGAGATGGTGGTATTTATTCCAATATACCTGACCTTTTTCTTTGGGATCAGGCTTTGCATGAAGGCAAGATCCTTCCTTTGGAAACAATTGAAGGGACTTTCCTCAAGGCAAAACTGAATGATGGCAGCGAGATTGATTACGGCCTAGGTTGGCACATTAAGGAATTCGGAGGCGAAAAAGTGGTCTATCATACCGGCAGCAGCACTTCCTTCAGAAATATTTTTTATCGAATCCCATCAAGAAATCTTAGCATCATCATCCTCACCAACCGCAATGAACCTGAAGAAGAAAGTATGGTAGACCTTGCAGAAAAGGTCTTGGAAACCTTTCAGGGAGTCAACTCGATCCAATGATATTCTCAATAAAAAAACCGGGCATCCCTGCCCGGTTTTCTTGTTCTTTTATATTATCCAATCGAAATTGAAAGTTAGGTTAATTCTTAAGCACAGGCTTAGTTTTTCACCGTTCGAATCTTTTCAGATTAACAGATTTTCGAGATACATCAACCTGACGGAGGATGAGTCTCAATCTTTAAGCCTAAGGATCCTTCATACTCGCGCCTCGGATCAGGATGACGGGAATTCTAAACCTTATTTCTAATTCCGAACTTTTTCTGATTGGAACCCGAAATGACAAAGAAAAGCCTGTCTTGTTTCTTGTTTCTTGACTCTTTTTTCTCTCGTCTCTCGCCTCTAATCTCTCGCTTCTCCCACTACTCTCCCTGTGCCAAGCTATACGCTCTCACGCCATCAAAAGAATAAAGGTTTTCAGTTTTGATAAAGTCAAAGCTTAATTTGGCTATCTGATCCATCAAATCTAGAACCTGTGCATGGCTGACAAGAGACTGATCGGCTTTTTGGAACCTGCATCTCCAATGATCCGTACAGAAAGTTTCTTTCATCCCTCCAGGATATACCTTGATTCCTCTGTTAGTGATCAATTGAAGGACAAGACCATCAGCGTCAGCTTTTCTAAGGGCATCACCAATGGAATTAGGGTCTCTGCCATCTTTATCCCAATCAATAAATACATCCACTCCAATCAGTTTTTTCTCTGATTTGGTCACTGGAGAAAGCTTGATGCTGATAGGATCCTTTGCTGATTTATCAAAAATCGCAGGAGTCATATTCACCGGCTTCTGTCCCAATCTCTCGATCACCGCTTGAGCGAATTCTTGTGTTCCTACCTTTTTGCTAGAGATCCCTTCTTGATAAATATCACCAGTATGGATACCATCTTCCAAAGTTTTCATCCAAGCATTGCCTACTTTTTCTGCAATCTCAGGCTGACCGATATGCACCAACATCATCACAGCTCCATTGAGCAGCCCTGAAGGATTGGCCATATCCTGACCGGCAATATCCGGTGCAGAACCATGGATCGCTTCAAACATAGCCACTTCTTCTCCCACATTGGCGGAGCCACCAAGTCCTACAGAACCAGTAACCTGAGCAGCAATATCAGAAATAATGTCTCCATAAAGGTTTAAAGTAACAATCACATCAAAAATCTCTGGCCTCTCAGCGATCAAAGCTGAACCGATGTCGATAATCTTGTGATCCGTTTCGATATCTGGGTATTCCTTTGCAATTTCATTGAAAGTCTTATGGAATAAGCCATCGGCCAATTTCATGATATTGTCCTTGGTCATACAGGTCACTTTCTTTCTGCCATACTTTTTGGCATATTCAAATGCATACCTGATGATTTTTTCAGAACCTGGCTGAGAGATCAGTTTCAGACACTGATAGACCTCCTGCGTCTGCCTGTGCTCAATGCCGGCGTAGAGATCCTCTTCGTTCTCACGAATGATCACCATGTCTGTTTTAGGGAAGTGGGTTTTCACAAAAGGGGAATAGGCCTTACAAGGCCTCACATTTGCAAAAAGCCCAAAAGATTTTCTGGTTGTAACATTCAAACTCTTAAAACCTCCACCCTGGGGAGTGGTAATCGGGGACTTTAAAAATACTTTAGTCTCTCTTAAGGAATCAAAAGCCTTAGGCTCCATACCGGAGCTGATTCCTTTCAAATATACCTGCTCGCCGATTTCGATGACATCGTATTCTAACTGAGCGCCAGCTGCTTCTAGGATATTCAGCGTGGCTTTCATGATTTCAGGTCCGATCCCATCACCATAGGCAACGGTAATTTTTCTTTTTGATGACATATATAGAGTTGATTTAGTTGAAAATTTGATATGTTACAAAAATATAAAAATAAAGCCTATCAGAGAGGTAAACCTATTATAATTTAGCACATAATTAAAATTCGTTGACAAACGATTGAAATAGTGTTATTAGGCACTATAACCTTTTTTCGATTGTATTTTTCTAAGGAATGCTTTGGGAATGCCTATGGGCCTTGTATATTTGACGCCTAACCATCACCAAATACCATGGCTGATAATACCAATATTATCTCAGAAGAAAAAGAAGGGATTCTATACCTGACTGTAAACAGGGAATCAAAGTTGAATGCTTTGAATTTTGACACCTTAGAAGAAATCAGGAATATTTTTAACGAGGTTTCTGATAATAAGAATATCAAGGCTGTAATCATCACCGGCTCAGGTGAAAAAGCTTTCATTGCAGGAGCAGATATCAGTGAAATTGCAGAACTTAATGAACTGAATGCCAGAAAATTTGCAGAGAATGGTCAGGAAATATTCAGCCTAATCGAAAACTGTCACAAACCTGTAATCGCTGTCGTCAATGGCTTTGCCCTTGGAGGTGGTTGCGAGCTTGCCATGGCTTGCCATATGAGGATTGCTTCTGCCAATGCCAAATTCGGTCAACCTGAGGTCAATCTAGGTATAATCCCAGGTTATGGCGGTACCCAAAGGCTTACTTACCTGATCGGTAGAGGAAAAGCTAACGAATTGATGATGACAGGAGACATGATCGGAGCTGAAGAAGCAAAATCACTTGGGCTTGTCAACTATGTATGTGAATCCAAAAACGAAGCTATGGCAAAAGCTGAGGAAGTGATTCAAAAAATCATGAGTAAAGCACCATTAGCCATTGGCATGATTGTAGATTGTGTCAATGCAGTATTTATACAAGGAGAAAATGGTTACCAAACTGAAGCAAACAGTTTTGCCCGATGTGTCAAGTCGGGAGATTATAAAGAGGGCACCTCAGCTTTTCTTGAAAAAAGAAAACCAGTTTTCAAAGGGGAGTAAATCCCCTTTTATTTTTTAATCATGGGGCAACTCAAACAATTGGCCGGACAGACCGCTATTTATGGCATCAGTAGTATTCTGGGCCGTACGGTCAACTTTTTACTTATCCCCATCTACACTGCTTACCTTACTAAAGATGCAGTAGGCGCATATACTGCTCTTTACGGCTATATGGCACTCTTCAATATCGTTTTTACTTACGGTATGGAAACTACATATTTCCGATATGCTACAGGAAAAGGTTTGGATCCGGAAAAAGTCTTTGCACAGATCCAATCACTTCTCATCACCACTTCACTTTCTTTAGGCGCCATAATTTACTTATCCGCTCCTACTTTGGCCACCTGGCTCAATTACGAGGGGCAAGAGCACCTTTTTAGATGGATTGCCTGGATATTGGCTATTGATGCTATTTTGGTGATTCCCTATGCCAAATTGAGAAAAGAAAATCAGGCCTTCAAATTTGCCTTTACCAAGCTCAGCAATATCCTGATCAATGTTGGTTTAAATATCTTTTTCATAGTCTTCTGCTACCATATCTGGAATGGTGACTGGCTAGCTGGTTTATCTCCATTAATTCAAAAAATATACAACCCTAATTGGGGAGTAGAATATATTTTCATTTCAAATTTGATTGCCAATGCAGCCATGATACCTGTTTTGTTTTGGCTGACCAAAAAGTTCCGGTTTGCCATCAGTTGGGTATTCCTCAAACCCATGTGGCATTATGCATTTCCTTTATTATTTATGGGTCTTGCAGGCACTATCAATGAGACTTTTTCCCGGACAATATTCGAATATGTTTTGCCGGAAGGTTTTTACGATGGGCTTACTTCTAGGGAAGTCACTGGTATTTTCGGAGCCAATTTCAAACTTGCCATACTTATGAACCTCATCATTCAGGCCTTCAAGTATGCCGCAGAGCCTTTTTTCTTCAATCAATCCACAGAAAAAAACAGCCCGGAAACCTTCTCGAAAGTGATGCATGCCTTTATTATTTTTTGTTCAACATTGATGATTGCTGTGTCAGTGAATCTTGACCTTCTTGGATCGGTATTCCTTAGAGGAGATGGCTATGTCTTAGGCAATTATATCGTTCCTGTTTTATTGTTGGGCTACTTGATGTTGGGCATTTATTTCAACCTCAGTATTTGGTTTAAGCTTACCGATCAGACCAAGTACAGTTTTTACATTACTGTCATTGGAGCATTGGTGACAATAGCGGTTTTATTCACTATGGTCCCGCAGCTAGGTTTGATGGGAGGCGCTTTGAGTACTTTATGCTGCTACACGGTCATGACTGTTATTTGCTACTTCATTGGGCAAAAATATTTTCCTATTCCTTATCAGACTGGAAAGGGTGTTTTCTACCTTCTTTTTGCCTTCGCATTGAGTTATTTAGGTTTCTTTTGGGACTGGGGAATTCCAATTATACAATTTATCGGCAGGAATAGTCTTGTGATTGTATTTGTTCTTGTAGTTTTGCTGCTGGAAAAAAAGGAAGTCCAAAAACTTAGGATCCAATTGAATAATAGGAAAATATAAAATTCAGTCTGCCAAGAACAGGTTAGATGATTTCCTCGCAATCCGGAACCATCCCTATCCCATTAGCCCAGATTGCTACAGGAGAATTATTGTGGTACCTATGCGAGATAATCCAGTGACAAGAAGTAAGCTATCCATACACTTTGCACCAATTATGATCTTTAATAAGAAAATTAAAATAATATGAAAATCAAAGTTATCAACCACTCAGCACATTCTTTGCCAGAATACCAGACGCCACTATCGGCAGGACTTGACCTGAGGGCAAATCTAGAAGAACCGGTAACTTTGGATTCCTTGGAAAGAAAACTAATAGGAACGGGCCTGTTCATTGAACTGCCTCAAGGCTACGAGGCACAGATCCGTCCAAGGTCAGGATTGGCATATAAATACGGTCTTACAGTATTGAATAGCCCCGGAACAATAGATGCGGATTACAGAGGAGAGATCAAAGTGCTTTTGGTAAATTTATCAAAAGAGCCATTTAGGGTGGAAAATGGAGAGAGAATAGCGCAAATGGTCATTGCCAAACATGAGCAGATAGATTGGCAGCCTAGCGAAACCCTATCTGATACAGAAAGAGGTGCTGGGGGTTATGGCAGTACCGGTAAAAAGTAGAAAAATGCTTTTAATTGTTTGTGGACAGGTATAATTGATCGATTTCAAATAATGAGAACAAAAAGGCATCAAGTTTGCGTTATAAGATCAATCCCTTTATAAAATGAAAATGGATCCTGCAATCCCTGCACCCCTATCATAGGAATAATCAAATAACAGTATAATCATCGATTCGTGAAAATAAGGTCAAAAAGCATACTCATATTAATCCTTTCCATATTGGTAAGCCTACCGGCTTTTTCCCAAGAGAAATTATCCCGGAAACAGAGGAAAGAGCAAATGGAATTAAGAAAATCAGATCGTTTTTTTATAGATGGTCAGAGATTTATGATGCTTGAGGACTTTGATAAAGCTTATTTTTATTTCCAGAAAGCAAGAGAAATCAATCCTGAAGACCCCGCAATCAATTTTAAGATCGCCGAAATTTTACTTCGTGCCAATAGGGTGGAAGACGCAATGGACTATGGGCTTCAGGCTGTGGAAGGTGATCCTGACAATAAGTATTACAATTTGGTCATGGCTGAGGCCTTTTCCAAGCAGGGAAAGCCTGAAGCAGCAGCAGAAATACTGGAAAACCTGATGGGCAATTCTGAGGAAAACCAAAACTACATCCTCGACCTGGCTTCACTTTATTTAAGCTCTGGGAATTATGACAAGGCCCTTGACGCAATCAATAAAGCAGAAGAATATTATGGCGTTGTAGAGCAGCTTACAATACAAAAGCAAAGAATATTCCTGAGAAATAATGATTTGCAGGGAGCTATTGATGAGGGAAAAAACCTTATAGAAGCTCATCCTGGAAATTCGCAATACGTATTGAGTCTGGTTGAAATCCTTTACAATAATAACCGCGCGCAAGAAGCACTTAAAACCGTCGAAGAATCCCTAAACACCTATCCCAATCAGCCTGATTTACAGATGGCCGCATATGCTCTTTACAAGGACATGGGTGATCTGGAAACAGCAGAAACCTTAATAATCGAAGCATTTCAAAATCCAGACTTAGAGGTCAATGTTAAAGCCGAGGCGTTTTCAGATATTTTACAGGAAATGAAAACAACCAGAAGGGAGAGATTATTGGATCAGCTCCAAAAGCCATTGATAGAACTTCATCCCAATGAGGCTGATGCTCTTACTGTTGTTGGAGACAGACTCTACTTTAATGACCAGAGAAAAGAGGCCTTAGAATACTACGAAAAAAGTCTCAAAATAGACCCATCTAACTCAGAAGTGCTGCAAGGTGTCATCATGACCATGTTTGATGCAGCCAAAGATTTTGAAGAAATTGAAAAATATACTGAAATCGCTATAGATGAATTTCCGGAAAGAGCAGAATTTTGGTTTTTTGACGGTACTGCCAAGATTGCTCAAAAAAAGGCCAAGGAGGCAGTAGAGTCTTTAGAAAAAGCGAAAGAAGTCAATCAAAGGAAAAATAAACAGTTGGACATTTTGGTTCAAGGTCAATTGGGTGACGCCTACCATCAACTTGGTGAAAAAGAAAAAGCTTATGCCGCTTACGAAGCTGTATTGAAAGAAAGACCTGATGATGAGCATGTCTTGAATAATTATGCCTATTTCTTATCGTTAGACAAAAAGGACCTTGATAAAGCAAAAAAAATGTCAACCAAATTGGTAAAAAAACACCCTCAAAACGCTACCTATCTGGATACCCATGCATGGGTTCTTTTCCAGCTCAAAGAATATGAGGATGCGAAAAAATACATGGAACTTGCCCTTGAAAATGAAGACATCCCAAGTGGAGTAATGCTGGAGCATTATGGGGATATACTCTACCACCTCGGGAATAGAAATGAAGCAATCAGCTTTTGGAGAAAAGCAGAAGGAGGAGATGAAACTTCAGAATTTTTAATCAAAAAAATTAAGGATCAGAAATACTATGATTAGGTCACTTTTAGCTTTGCTTGTATTTATGGCAATTGGTTTTGCGTGTGCCCCTAAACCTAACCTATATACCTCTGATGAGGTAATGCAGGAATTTGACCCAGTCTATCTTGACTTTGATAATCTCACCGCAAGAGGCCGGATCGTAATCGAAGAACCCTCGGGAAAAACCACCAAAGGAGTCATCAATATAAGGGCTAAAAAGGACAGTATTTTATGGTTTAGTATTACGCCTGGGTTGGGTTTGGAAGCTTTCAGAGGTGCCATCACCAAGGAAAGGGTAATGATCAAAGACAGACTTAATGGTCAGGACATCAACTTTACTTTTCAAGAAATAGAAGACCTCTATGATTTGAGTTTGAACCTAGATTTAATGCAAAACATTATTTTTGCCAATATCCCACATGAGTTCAGCTACAGAGATAGGTTGATTCGAATAGGTCAATATTTTGAACTGACCCAAGCAAGGGAAGGATTCAGGTATCACTCCAGGGTAAGCACTACACACGGCAAAGTAGCTGAACTCACTACCACTTCAATGAAAGAAAAAGGTTCTCTATTAGCCAATTACCATGTATTTGAAGATTTGGGAAATCAGCCTTTTCCAAACCAAATGCTTCTGAGGCTATCATTCAATACTCCTGATGGTCCGCAGGCTTCTATTATCAACTTAGAAATGACCAGAACAGAATTGGTCGATACCCCATTATCATTTCCATTTCGGTTTTAAAGAATGTTGAAAAACAAAATAATTATTATTTTTCTTGTCTGTATTTGGCTTGCACCCACAATGTATGTCCATGCCCAGACTAAAAAAACCCGTGCTGAACTGGAAAAAGAAAAGGCTGATATTCAAAAACGCTTGTTGGAATTTGATCAGATCCTAAAAAGAACAGCAGAAACTAAAAAAGTTTCCGTAGGCCAACTCAATGTTGTCAGTAAACAACTTCAAAACAGAGTTAGCTACATCAATACCTTAAATAGGGAGGTGAAGTTGATCGACGCAGAGGTCAGGGAAACAGAAAACAAAATCAACGCCTTGGAAAAAGACCTTCAAAACATGAAAGAGGAATATTCCGGGATGATTTATACCTCCTCCAAACTCAATCAGGGAATGACCATGACTGCGTTTGTTTTCAGTTCTTCTACCTTCAAACAGTTTTATATGAGGCTGAAGTACCTCAAGCAATACTCAGATGCAAGGAAAAAACAAGTAGAACAAATTGAAAAAACCACTGCTGAATTGGCTGTTCAACGGGCTAATTTAGAAGCGAAAAAAGAAGAAAAGCAGGCTGTTCTCCAGCAGGAGCAGCAGCAAAAACAACAATTAGACAAAGCCAAGCAGGAGCAGCAAAGTATTGTCAATAGCCTTACTAAACAAGAGCAGGATATCAGAAAACAGATCGCTGCGGCAAAGAAACAACAGGAAAACCTCAATAAAGCTATAAGGGCGATCATTGAAGAAGAAATAAGAAGAGCAGAAGCCGAGGCCAAAAAAGCCAATTCCACAGCAACACGTTCTTCCGGTAGCAGTATTCCACTTACACCTGAAGCTGCTGCCTTGTCAAATTCTTTTGCAGGAAACAGGGGTAAGCTCCCATGGCCGGTCGAAAGTGGGTTTGTTTCGAGACCGTTTGGAACCCACCCCCACCCTACAGTGAAAGGTGTAACAG
>NZ_REBN01000184.1 GCF_007692705.1 Mongoliibacter sp. | reverse complement strand
TCCAAAGCTTACGAACTGATTACCGATGAAGGGGAGGAGAGGGCCTGTGAGGCAATTTCGGAAAGGGCCTGCAAGGAAACTCCAGGCAATTTTTTCAAAAATGTATTCAGCGGTTCCTTATCCAAATTGGCGGAGCAATTGGTCAGCCCGGGTACCACCTTGCCCTGGATTTTATCTGCTTTGGGTGTCCCAAATCTTTTTACAGGTGCATTGGTTCCCATTAAGGATGCAGGTTCTCTTTTACCGCAGCTGTTTGTATCTGCTAAAATCAGGGCTTATGCAGTCAGGAAATGGTTTTGGGTAATTCCTGCTTTGATTCAGGCATTGGCTTTGGCTGTCATGGCCTTTGTGGTTTTACGAACAGAGGGGAATACTGCCGGAATTTTGATTTTAAGTCTATTACTGATTTTCAGTTTGGCCAGTGGAGTGGCAAGTATTAGTTTTAAGGATGTAATAGGCAAAACTGTCCCTAAAGGGAAAAGAGGACAGTTGTTGGCCATGCGATCTACGATTGGTGGGGTATTGACCTTGGTTGCTGGGGTATTTATCCTGCAGGATTTGAAAGGGGAGCAGGATAAAGGAATGCTGTTTTGGGTGGTAATGTCAGGTGCAATTTTATGGTTGTTGTCGGCTTTCTTATTTGCTCTGATTGTGGAGGAAAAGGGAGCCACAGAAGGTGGAAGGTCTCCTGTAAGTGAAATAAAAAATGCCTGGAAGTTTTGGAATGAGGACAGCAACCTCCGTAGGTTTATTTTTACCCGTGGATTGTTGATGGCTATTCCTTTGGCACAGCCTTTTTTTGTGGTTTTGGGAAAAGAAGAATTGGGTAGTGAAGTCAATAATCTGGGGATTATGGTGATTGCTGCAGGGATAGCCAATATTATCAGTTCACCCTTTTGGGGCAGGTTTGCGGATCAATCCAGTAGAAAGCTCATGGTGTGGGTATCTATCCTTGGGATGGTCAATATTTCCCTGATGGCCTTGTTTCCTTTTTGGCCGGATAGCCTGCAGAATATTTATGTGTTTGCTGGACTATTTCTAATCCAGGTGATGGCCCATGGAGGTACCAGGTTGAGCAGAAAAACTTATCTGGTGGATTTTGCTCCGGAAAAAGAAAGACCGCTTTATGTTTCCTTATCCAATACCATGATCGGTGTATTCACGTTGCTTGCAGCAGGGCTCGGAAGTCTTTCTTCACTTTTTGGAATACAGGCTATGCTCTTTGTATTTGTGGGACTTTTGGGCTTAGGCCTGTTTTTAGCTTTAAATCTAAAGGAGATATAAGCGAATGAAGATTTTTCTAAAACTTTAGAATAAATTCCTGTAGGTTATCCTGTCTTTCTAACTGTATCTTTTTTCTCAATCTGTACCGTGCTATTTCCACACCTCGGGTTGAGATGTTCATCAGATAAGCAATCTCCTTGGAGGATAAATTCATTCTCAAATAAGCACTTAGTTTTATTTCTTGGGGACTTAGATCGGGAAAGGATTTTTTAAACCTAGACATGAAGTCACCATGTACTTGATCAAAATGAATTTCAAAATGTTCCCATTCTTTATCCCCTTTGATATTCTTCTCTATACTCTGGATTACTTTTTGAATATCATTTTTAACTTCCTGATTTTTACTTTTTTTAATGATAGATGTCAGGTGTGTCTTGGTATGGTCTATGAAGCCATTTTTATTGATTAAATGCATGGTTGCAGAAGCCAATTCTTTATTTTTATTCTTGATCTCCCCTTCGAGCTTTTCAGTTTTGAGCCGTTCTATTTCTTTTTGGGATTGTTGTAGATCAGATTCTTTTTCTTCCAGTTTTTTTCTTTGTTCGGCAGTGATCTTTTTCGTCTTTTTCAGATGCCTTTTCTCCTCAGATTTATAAATGAAATAGAGGAATACTAAGGATGAAATAAAATAGATTAAATATGCGATTCCAGACCTATACCAAGGAGGCAAAACCTCAAATTGAAAAAAATCTTCTTGCCCTTCATTACCAAAAAGATCTTTGCTTTTGACATGGAATGTATATTTCCCTTCCCTAAGGTTGGTATAGGACTTATCCCTTCGGGTATTCCATTCCCCAAACCCTTCCTCAAACCCTTCAAGCCAGAATTTGAACATTACGTTATTTTCTTGATTTGGGGTTGGGTAGGTTACCTCAAAGCGTAAGTCTGCATTTTCATAGGGTAACTCTATAGGCTTATTTTTAACTAAATGATGATTTCTGGTAAAAATCAAAGAATCAGACGGGCCTGTTTGAAATACAGATCTGATTAAGGTAGGAAATGAAGGACTATATACCTGAGAATTTCTTTCTAGCATAAACCAAATAAATCCATCATTAGCGGCAAAAAGAGCTTCGTTTCCCCTTAATAAAGAGGTGTTTTGCAAGTCATCATTTAGAAAAGGAAGTATTTTATTGAATATCTGATGTTTTTTCTGATAAGTACCATTGATCTGTTTTTCTAAAACACCTACCTCTTGTTCTCCAATATAAAAAATGTTTCCCATTGGGTCTTCAAGAAGGCTTGTGATTAGAAATTCATCTCCGAAGTATGGTCTGAAAAACTCATCACGCTCAAACTTGTCCTCAGAAGCGTTATAGCTGTATATTCCGTATTCTGTTGTAAAAAGCAACCTGTCGTTAACATTCCATACACTTATCAGGAGATTGGTAGGCAATCCCTTTTCTGTACCATAAAACTCAGCTGATACAGATTCTAAATCATCAGACAGATTGATTTTGTATACTCCTTTATAGCCATGAGTCATCCAGATATTACCGTTGACATCCTCTTGTATGATTCTGGATGATTCGTCAAATCCATTCAGTTTCCTTAAGAATTTTACATCCCCGTTTTTGATTTCAAACAAAATCAGTCCAGTATAAGTACCGCTGATGATTAGGTTTGGATGATTTTTTAAAGGTTGAAAATTCCAAATACCCTGATAGTCTGTAAGTTTAAATAGCTCATTCCCCTTGATTTCAAAAGCACCGTCATTATGTGCTACAAGCAAATGATTCTGGACAAGGTTTATTTGGTAAACCTGACCAATAGAACCCTCTATCAACTTGGCTTCATCATTTTTTTCCACGGATTGATAATAAACCCCATTGTTGGTGCCATAGTACAGATAGTCTCCCTTTAAAAAAGCATCATAGCCTGTTCCTGATATATTGGAATACTGGTTGATTTGTCTGAATGGCAATCCAAGTTCCACAAGAGATATACCATTGCTGTGTCCAATCCAAAGATTGCCACTGACATCCTCAAACTGACTTAGAATGGTGTTATTTTGAAGTCCATGATTTTCATCCATGTGGAGATAAAGTTGACCAGAATCATTTATGATATAAATGCCGTCATTCTGGGTGCCAATTGCGATCCTACCATCTTTCAATCTCAGTACATGATTGATGTTTTTTATATCGGGTAGATTTTTAGGAGTCCATCTTTTAGACCCTGTATCGTTTAGAAGAAAGATTCCCTTATCTCTTGTGAAGATCAGTTTGTCATCCTTGCCTACTTGTACCAATCCGGAAATATAGGTGTTGGAAAACTCTTCTTGGTTCCTGTAGATCTCTAAGGCATTGTTTTGAAGTCTTTTGAGACCTGTCCCTCTTTCCAAAACCAAAAGTTGGTTGTTGGAAGCAAAAAAACCATCAAAATAATTGTCAGATTCGATGATATGCTCAAGTTGCAATTGCTTAGAAAAAATAAAAAGACGGTTGAATGTACAGAAAATAATAGAGTTGTGAAGTTGGAATACCTTCCATACTTCCTCCAGGTTTCTTTCATTTTCAGGCAGCCCTGGTAAGAGTGAGGTGAATTTCAGGTAGCCATTTTCATTTGGGGAAAAGTAACCAAATTCACCTTGGCCAGAAGCGAAAATTCTATTCTCATCATCTATGACAATATCTCTGATTTTTGTGCTATTTGGAAGAGAGTATCTATTCCAGGCACTGCCATCATACTCCAGCATACCAAAGTTGTTGGCAACATAAATAAGCCCTGATCTATGTTGGGCAAATCCGTAATTCTGAATACCTCCATTATAATTCTGGCTGGAGTAATATTTTGAAAAGGGTAATCCTAGCTCCAGATTCTGTGCATTCAAACATGTTTGGACATAGATGACTAAAAAAAAGACTACTAGTAATTTCTTCATATGAATTTATGAATTGACTTCTTGAAGGTAATGAATTTTTCTTGTTGTAGTAATTTGAGATAAATTAAATGGATTACAGAATATTTATAAAACACTCTTATAGACATTTAAAAGAGGATTTTTGACAAAAATGTAGAGTTTTTGAGAAACACAAATTGAGGTAATGCTGTAATATTGATGTATTGCTATTTTTTGATTGATAAGTAAGAATTTTCAGCTTGTGCACGCAATTAAATCCAAAATAAATGAAACATGTGTTAAGCTTTTTGTTTGCACTTGCATGGTGCACTTATGGGTATAGTCAATCCAGCAATGTAAGCGGAAAAGTATTTGATGAAGAAGGTATACCAATTCCTGGCGTCAGCATACTTAAGGTGGGAAGTACTACTGGAACTATTACAGATTTAGATGGAGAATTTGAAATCAGTGCCACTGAAGGAGACGAGTTACGTTTCAGTTATGTAGGATTTAAATCAAAAGTAATAAGAGTAGGTTCCAGTCTTTCTTTAGAAGTGAGTTTAGAATCTGAACTGACATCTCTTGGTGAAGTGATTGTGGTAGGTTATGGCACTGCAACTAAAAAAGAACTTACTGGTGCAGTATCCCAAGTGAAAGGTGAAAGTATCACGAAAATGAATATGCCCCGTGTGGACCAGGCACTTCAAGGGCAAATAGCCGGAGTAAATATAACCACCAATAGTGGAGCGCCTGGAGGGACTTCCAATATTAGGATCAGGGGGATAGGTACTTTTGGAGACAACGATCCACTTATACTTGTAGATGGGGTTATTTATGATGCGGCAGGGTTGAATGCCCTAAACCCAAATGACATTGAATCTGTCAATGTTTTAAAGGATGGAACAGCAGGTATCTATGGTGTAAGAGCAGCGAATGGAGTTATCCTTATCGAAACAAAAAAGGGAAAACTCAATAGCAAGGCCAACGTGGATATGTCCGCTTATTATGGCGTTCAGCAAACAGCCAGACAACTAAGCTTACTTAATGCCACACAGTATGCCATTTTGAAAAATGAGGCTTTCGTTGCTGGAGGTCAAGCTGCTCCTTTTGCCAACCCAAATCTTGGAGAAGGAACAGATTGGCAAAATACAGTTTTCCAGGACGCCCCGATTCAAGAATACAACCTGACAGTTACAGGTGGATCTGAAAAGACATCATATTCTATCGGTGGGTCGTATTTTGCCCAGCAGGGAATAGTTGGTGGACCGAAAGCCAACTTTGAGAGATATAACGCAAGAATCAATTTCACTACGGAATTGGCCCCAAAGGTCAGGTTGACTAACGTGCTGTTATATACACATGAACAAAGCAGCGGTATTGCCCAAGGTGGTATTGGTTCAGTATTGTTCAATGCAGTAAATGCTTATCCAACTGAGCCTGTTTTTATTGGAGATAGATTCTCCTATTTGGACCGGGTGAATGATATCATCAACCCAGTGGCTCAATTGGAAAATACCTTCAACGAGACATTTGTAAACAAGCTCGTTGGTAAAGAAGAAATCACTTACGATATCAACCCTCATTTTTCTTTGACAGGGCGTGCAGGATATAATTTTGCTCTGGTGGATTCCAAAGTTTTTAATCCTCTGGTTTGGTATGGTACAGGTAAATTTGCCAATACGGCTAGAAATGCCAATTTGGATCCTGTCATTTTGAATATTGGTGAACTTGATATAGAAAGAGGCGCATCAGTAAACGAATCCAGAAATACCTTTTTGGATTATAATTTCGAGGCATTTCTCAATTACAACAGAGTTTTTAAAGAGGACCATAGGGTAAAAGGTATGGTTGGTGTGTCATACCTGGGAAATCGAAGTCTGGGTTTAAATGGAGTGGGGTTCAATATACCGAATAACTCTTTGGAACTCGCCGACATCTCCGCCAATCAAGCACCAGGTGGTTTCTTGAATAATGTTGGATCTTTTCAGGCCAGGCAAAGACTGACTTCTGTATTTGTCAGGGGAGAATATGATTACCAGGGGAGGTATTTGGTTTCGGCTGTCATGAGAAGAGATGGATCTACAAACTTTGGTCCCAATAACCGTATAGGCTATTTTCCGGCTATTTCAGGAGCATGGTTAATTTCAGAAGAATCTTTCTTTAATGTTGATTTCATCGATTTTTTTAAGCTAAGGACAAGTTTTGGGATTTCAGGGAATGACCAAATAGGGCTTTTCAGGTACAGAGGGCTTTTGAATGGACTTGGTAGATATGTATTTGATGACCTGATTGTAAATGGTGCCGCCATTGGAACTACAAGTAATCCTGATCTCAAATGGGAAACTACTTATCAAACCAATATAGGCCTAGATTTCACATTGTTTAGAAAGATAGATTTTACCGCAAATTACTTTATCAAGGATACCCGTGACCTGCTGTTCCAACCTGAAGTTTCAGCTTTGCTTGGGTCATATGGAGCCGGTGGTGCACCTCCAGTAGTAAATGCTGGAAATGTAACGAATAGAGGTTTGGAGCTGGAATTGGGATATGCCTCTCAGAGATCAAGAGGGGTGAATTTCAGGGTGGACTATAATGTGACCTTTTTGAAAAATGAAGTAACTAAAGTCCCTGAAGGATTTGATTTTATACCTGGTGCTCCATTTGGGGTAGGGGGCAATATTGTCACAAGATTTGAAAAAGGCTTCCCAATTGGGTATTTCGTAGGCTATCAGACTGACGGAATCTTTCAGAGTCAAGAGCAGGTGTCCAGTAATGCTGCCACTCAATCTGGGGCAAGGCCAGGAGATTTGAGGTTTGTTGACCAGAATGGTGATGGCGTGATCAGTTTTGGAAACGACAACGACAGAACTTTTATAGGTTCTCCTATTCCAGACTTTATTATGGGGCTTAATCTTGGAGCGGATTTTAGAGGTTTTGACGTGTCTGCCAATATTTATGCCGCCATAGGACAGGATATTATCAGGAATTATGAAAGGCAACAGCCTTTTGCCAATCAATTATCATATAACCTTGACAGATGGACTGGCCCAGGAACCTCCAATACCGTTCCCAGGCTCACTACAGGACAGACCAGAAATACAGTTTTTTCAGATTTCTATGTAGAGGATGGGTCATTTGTGAGGCTGAGAAATGTCCAAGTGGGATATACACTGCCCAGGAACTTGACAGAAAGGTTGAAAATCCAATCCATGAGGGTATATGTTGCAGCCAATAATTTAGTTACGCTGACCAACTACATGGGTTTTGATCCAGATGTGGGCGCATCTAATCCGCTATTTGCAGGTGTAGATAATGGAATTTACCCTCAAGCAAGGTCAATAATGGGAGGTGTCAATTTTAGATTCTAAGAAAATGAAAAAAATACTATCAACACTATTGGTTTTCGCAGGCATAATGACTTCCTGTGATAATTTACTGGATATAGAGCCAGAGTTTACCCAAGATGCAGAAAATTTCTTTAATACTGAAGAGGATTTTCAAAGAGCCCTGATAGGTGCATATGACCTGATGCAGACCGCCTATCTACAGATTTTCATTGGTGAAATTGCCTCAGATAACTCCATTGCAGGGGGAGAAAGTGTAACGGATACTCAGGGATTACATGAAATCGATAATATGGTTCATGGTGGCGTCAATGCCGAACTAAGAGATGTAATGCGATTCAATTACACAGGTATCGCTAGGGTCAATTACATATTTGAGTTTCAGGACAAGCTTGATTTTACTGGTAAAGAGCAATTATTAGCTCAGGCACATTTTCTAAGGGCATACTATTACTTCACATTGGTGACTTATTTTGGAGATATGCCTTTGATTGTAGACCAAAGAATTTCATTAAGTGAAATAGCACGGTCTGAGAGAACACCCAAAGAGCAGATCTATGCCCAGATAGAGAGCGATTTGGCCATAGCAATTGAAGTTTTGCCTTGGGTACAGCAAGAGACTGGAAGGATTACCAAAGGCGCTTCCATGGCCTTACTCGGTAAGGTATTGCTCTATCAAAGTAAATTCAGTGAAGCAGCATCGGTACTGGGAGATCTAATCTCCGACAATCAGGCTGGATATGGGCTTTTTGAGGATTTTTCATCTCTATTTTATGTGGTCAATGAAAATGTGAATGAGGATGTATTTACCATTCAATACTCTGGTCAACAGGGTGGAGATTATGGATGTTATGTCTGTCTTCAGGGCAATCTTGCTGTTGGATTTCATGGTATCCGTCAATATAACGGTCCCTTTTATGGAGATGGCAACAGTTACAACTTACCTACCCAAAACCTATATGATGCATTTAGTCCGAACGACCCAAGAAGGGAAGCCACTATTTTGGATATAGATGCATTTATTGCCTCTCTACCCAATTCCGGTAATATTAATTATGCTCAAGGAGGCGGAGGCCATACAGGCTATTATAATAACAAATACATCAAAAGATTAGACGAACGAGGCCTGCCTGATGATGACCTAACCAGCCCATTGAACTACCGAGCGATCAGGTATGCAGATGTATTGTTGATGGCTGCAGAGGCATTTGCCAGAACTGGAAATGATGGAAGGGCGAGAACTGAGTTGAACAAAGTAAGGGAAAGGGTAGGAATGCCTCTTATCAACAGTTCGGGCCAATCATTGATTGATGATATTTTAAGAGAAAGAAGATTAGAGTTGTCTGGAGAAGGCTACAGGTTTTTTGACCTTGTAAGAACGGGCAAAGCAGCAGAAACCATTCAAGGGTTTCAGGTGGGAAAACATGAGCTTTTCCCGATACCGCAGGTTGAGATTGACCTTACGGGTGGTAATTGGAATCAAAACCCAGGATATTAATAAACCAATAAAAAAAATGAAAAATTTCAAAAAGTACTTAATGTTTTTGCTGTCATTTGTCTTCTTGGCAGCATGCGTCGATGATAACAACTTAGATGACGCACCCCCAACCTCAGAAGATGCAAGATTTAGTTTTGCTTCAAGTAGTGAAAGTGATAATATCATCAATTTCACAGCCGATAATGAGTTTTTTCTGATGCAGTGGGATCTCGGAAACGGCTCAACAGCAGAGGGTAGAACAGCACAGGGAATCTATCCTAATGCTGGTACCTATACAGTGACGTTGACAATATTCAACAATAATGGAAGCGCCAGTTTTTCCACAGATGTAGTCATCGACCAGGATGATCCAAGTCTCATGGATAGCCCAATCTTTAATTTTCTAACAGGTGGTGCTGCACAGCCCAATGGCAAAACTTGGGTAGTTGATGCCAACAGAGATGGTCACTTTGGCGTTGGGCCAAACCCGTCACAAGCAGGTGATTTCCCAGAATGGTATGCCGCTAAAGCTTTAGAAAAAGAAGGTAGTGGTATGTACACTGACGAATATACTTTTCAGTTAGACAATACCAGATTTATCATGGAGACAAATGGGTTCATTTATCTTAATGAAGCACAAGCCTCTGAATTCCCGGAAGCATTTGATCCAGGAGTTGGTGACCTTTCTGCACCTTATACCGCACCCGATAACCTGACCTGGAGTGTTCAGGAACCAGAAGGTGAATTCCCTGTATTGACAATTTCTGCAGGTGGTTTCATTGGATATTTTGCAGGAACAAGAACCTATCAGATCATCAATCTTGAAGAAGATGAAATGTTCTTAAGATTTGTAGATGGTGCAAATTAAGAACTTGCTTGGTATGTAAGACTTGTTCCTAAAGGTTCTGAAGGTGAAGCACCAGAACCAGAAGATCCTGAAACAGGCGATGTAAACTTTACTTTTGAAGACCTTGTAGGTGATGGAACAAAGGAGTGG
>NZ_REBN01000230.1 GCF_007692705.1 Mongoliibacter sp. | reverse complement strand
AAATATTAAATGAAGTTGAAAACTTCATTATCAGGAGTCCGAAGGCAGAACCTTCGGACAACCGGGGACCGAAGAGCTGATAATGGTTTGCTTTTTTGTCCAAACTTTCCATTTGGTATTTAAGATTTCTTAAGAAACCGCATTTTAGTCCAAATCTTTGAATACGGGCGAATTTCAAAGATTTTCCTTTTTAGGGGTGTAAACCAAAAATACTGAGGTCAATTTTCACATTTTTAATAAAATCGAAAAATTTTAACTATTCGAAAAGTTCAAACGTTTTCGGTTATAAATATGGCAACATAAACCAGTAAATATTACCGATTAGTAAAGAATACCTTTGTTCTGTTAACACACCCTATAGCAAAAGGGGGATATGGCTTTTGTTAAATATTGCAAAATTAAATTTAAACAATCATTTTAGATTTGAAATTAACTATATAAACCAATTCGTTTTTTTCAAAACAACAAACCCTATGAGAAAATATTTACAAAAGTTAAAAGCATTTATGCTGGTGACCGCACTGATTTTGTTCAGTGTCGCAGCAGCAAATGCACAAGGCAGGGAGATTTCAGGAACAGTCCTGGATACTTCCTTTGGAGATCCTCTACCAGGAGTAACAGTCTTGGTAAAGGGAACTACTAGAGGTACCACAACAGATCTTGATGGTAAGTACACTATAAGTGTGCAGCCAGGAGATGAGGTGTTGGTTTTTTCATTCGTTGGATTTACCCCACAAGAAGTAACAATCGGCAACCAGTCTATGATCAACATAGAGTTGGATGAAGATATTCAAAGCCTCCAAGAGGCAGTTGTAATCGGTTATGGTACTCAGGATAAAAAGGAAATCACCTCAGCGGTGGCATCTGTAAGTTCTGAGCAATTTAACCGAGGTAACTTTACAAATCCTACCCAGTTGCTTCAAGGTAAAGTAGCAGGTTTATCTGTAACAAGACCGGGTGGTAACCCTAACCAAGCACCAGAAGTACGATTGAGAGGTATTTCTTCTTTTGGTGCCTCGCAATCTCCATTGATTGTATTGGATGGTGTTATCGGTGCTTCCATTGATGCAGTCGATCCGAATGATATCGAAACATTTGATGTATTGAAAGATGCTTCAGCTGCGGCTATTTATGGTACTAGAGGTGCTGCCGGTGTGATTTTGATTACCACCAAAAAGGGTTCTACCAAAAAAGGCGTTTCTTCAGTGACCATCAACACATTTGGTACCGCTGAAGCTCCGACCAATTTGATACCCGTGCTTTCTCCGGAAGAGTTTGTGTCTAGAGGAGGTACTAATTTTGGTGCCCAAACAGATTGGAGAGATGAAGTATTGCAGACTGCCTACAATGGAACAGTAAACGCTACCATTACAGGTGGATTTGAAAATACTTCCTATTCAGCATCTGTCAACTACCGTAACAATGATGGTATTGTTCAAAATACCAATAGAGAAACATTGAATACCAGATTCAACATTTCTCATGGAGCATTGAATAACAGGTTAAGGTTGAATATGAACCTTGCTTTTACCAATACAGATGCACAAAATGTGAATGCAGAAGCAGTGAGGTATGCAACTATCTATAACCCTACTGCCCCTATATTTGAAAACACTGAGGGAGCCAACAGAGATTTTGGAGGATTTTTCCAAAGACCATTGTTCGATTTTTACAATCCTGTAGCATTGATCAATCAACAAAGGTTTACAAACGAACAAAGGGCTGCCATTTATTCTTTTAGAGCAGATTTTGACCTGACTGATAAATGGACACTTTCATCTCAGTTTTCTCAGGATAAATTTACTGACTTGGCTACGCAGTTTTTTTCCAGACAGGATTTTGAGACTGGATTCGGTAGAAATGGTCAGGCAGGACAAAACATGTTTGACAGAACAACTTCCATTTGGAACGGGACAATTCGTTTTGAAGATGAAATCGCAGACAGGTTAAACTTTGCTTTCCTTGCTGGTGGTGAAACCCAGATTTTTGAAGAAAGAGGAATGAATGCTTCTTCAACGAGATTTCTTTTCGATCAAGGACCCAATAACTTGGGTGCAGGTGGTCTTAGACTAGGACCTGGTACAGGAATGGGTTCATTTGCGACAAGAGCAGTATTGAACTCTTTATTTGCCAGAGCAAATTTTAATTATAACAACACTTATTTCCTATCCACATCCGTTAGGGCAGAAACGTACTCAGGTTTTGGTAGAGAAAATCAGACAGGTATTTTCCCAGCGGTGAGTGCGGGTGTTGACATGACCCAGATACTTGATATGGGCATATTCAATCAGTTCAAAGCAAGGGCTTCTTTTGGTGTGGTAGGTCAATTGCCTCCATCTCCAACCTTGGCTTTGGGTATATATGGTAATGGAAACAGAATTCCTTTGATACCAGGGGATCCAAATTCAGTTTTCGTAGGTATCAATCAGTTGGCTAATCCTAACCCTCAATTGAGATGGGAAAATACCCAAGAATTTACAGTGGGTGTTGATTTTGGTTTGATGCAGGGAAAAATCACTGGTCAGATAGACTATTACCAAAGGACAATTTCTGATTTGATTTTCAATACGGAAGTACCTGTAGGTGCTCCTAACGAATTCCTTCCTGGAAACTTCTATACGGCTACAAATATTTGGGCCAATATTGGTGATTTGACTTCAGGTGGTTTGGAATTTTTAGTAAGCATGAATGATGTGAAATTGGGACCTGTTTCCTGGACACCATCACTTAACTTTACCATTTACCAAAGAACTAGAATCGAAAATATCGGAGTTGGTTCAATTCAACTTCCTGAAATCCGTCAGGGTGTTCCTGGAGCACCGGGACAAAATAACAACCCAATTATCTGGAATAGAGAAGGTGAGAGAATCGGTGATTTCTACGGTCCAAGAATGGAAGGTTTGACAGACGGTGGAGAATACATTCTTTCAGGCGAAAATCCTGAAGAATTTGAAAGATTGGGTAACGGTTTGCCAATAGGTGATTTTGGATTTTCCAATACCTTTATCTACGGCAATTGGGACTTGAACTTTTTGGCAAGAGGAAGCTGGGGTCACATGTTATATAACTCTTTCAGAGGCTTCTATGAAAATGCGGATGGAGCATCAAATACTTGGAATTCTGTAATTACTCGAAACACTCCGACCAATCCGCTAGTTACATCTACACCGACATTTTCGGATTTGTATTTGGAAAGAGGTGATTTCCTTAGGTTAGATAACCTTCAGATTGGTTACAATCTACCTACTACATCAGCATCTATCAATAATTTGAGACTATATGCAGGTGTCCAAAACCTAATTACCTTCACGCAGTTCACAGGGGTTGATCCTGAGGTAAGATGGACAGATACAGAAGATGTGTTGAATCCGAATCCATTGGCTCCGGGTATAGAAAGAAGGAATACTTACTTCTTGCCTAGAATATGGACTATGGGATTGACACTAACATTTAAATAACATAAACTCAAAAATAAATATGTTACGATCAATTAAAACAGTATTAATGGGAGGCCTGGTGGCAGTAACCATGGGGTCTTGTTGGGAATTGGAGCAGGAGGTACTTTCGGGTATCACACAGGAGGAGTTGGAAGCTAACGTAACTCCCGAGCTGATCGAAGTACTCAAGCAGTCTGCATATGGTGCAGTGGTAGCGAGTGGACAAGGAGGATTTGGTTCACATGGTGGATATTACAGTGTTCAGGAAGTATCATCAGATCATTTGTCTATTCCTCAAAAAGGAGCTGACTGGGAAGATGGTGGTATTTGGCTAAGAGCACATAGACATACCTGGTTGTCAGTAGATGGTCCTCTTAACGGGACATGGCAATATGGCTTTAGAATTGTTGCTGAATCGAATCTTCTTTTGCAGCAGTTTCCGGATTTAGAAGAATTGACCTCAGAATTGAAGGTTTTAAGAGCGTTTGCCTATTTACTGCTCATTGATAATTTTGGTAACGTGCCAATTATCCGTGAAACAGATAGAGGAGGTAGCCCAGTACAAAGTACAAGACAGGAAGTATTCGACTTCATAGAAACTTCAATTCTTGAAAATGTAGATATGCTGACTAGAGATAATACGAGAACGAATCTCAACTTCTGGACAGCTCACATGGTTTTGGCCAAGTTATATCTGAATGCTGAAGTTTACACAGGTTCACCTAGATGGGCAGATGCTGAAGCAGTGTTGGATGTTATTATCAATGATGGTCCATACAGTTTAACACCTAATTTCTTTGCGAATTTTGCTACCAATAACGAAAATTCTCCAGAGAATATGTTTACGGTACCTTATGATGCAAACAACGCTGGAGGGTTCAATATTCATCAGATGACATACCACTACTCTACTCAACAAACTTTTGAGTTACAAGAGCAGCCTTGGAATGGTTATGCAGCCTTAGAAGAGTTTTATAACAGTTTTGAAGATGGCGATACTAGGAAAGGTTCATTGAGAGAAGGTCCTCAGTTTGCTTCAGATGGTGTTACTCCTTTGATTGATGATGCCTTTGATGGAGATCCCGATGGTCCTGAAATCAATTTTACGCCGAATATTAATCAATTGGCACCTAATGCCTTCCGTCAGGCAGGAACAAGGATCGATAAATTTGAAATCGCAATGGGCGCAGCACCTGATTTGAATAATGATTTCCCAATCTATAGATATGCGGATGTGTTGTTGATGAAAGCAGAAGCAGCTTGGAGACAGGGAAATAATTCTGTAGCTCTTCAATTCGTGAATCAGTTGAGAGAAAGAGCCAATGCACCTTTACTTTCTTCTATCGATGCCAATGTGTTATTGGCTGAAAGAGGAAGAGAGTTATTTGCAGAAGCGCATAGAAGATCTGATTTGATCAGGTTTGGCAGATTCAATGATGCATGGTGGGAAAAAGCAGCTTCACCTGCATTTAGAAATATCTTCCCAATTCCTGAGAACCAACTACAAGCTAATCCTAGTTTGTCTCAAAATCCTGGTTATTAATCAGGTTTTTGGCCAATAAAATTTTAAAGAAGTGCACATTTGTGCACTTCTTTTTGATTTATGGATAGCTTGGAAATAATTTAGCTTTATCAAACGCCCAAAAAACTTGAGATTTCTACTTTCCATACTTATCATTCTTTCTGGTACTTTAATTTCCTGCTCCCATCATAGTGAGGAGGAAGCAAAGCTTTTTGAGTTGATGCCCAGTAGTCATACGGGTATTGAATTCAGGAATGACCTGAATTATACAGAGCAATTTAATCCTTACACATTTCGGAATTTTTATAATGGAGCAGGAGTAGCCTTAGGCGACATCAACAATGATGGTTTGATAGATATTTTTTTGGCGGGCAATCAAAGTGAAAACAAACTTTACCTAAATAAGGGCAATTTCGAATTTGAAGACATTACGGAAAAAGCAGGTATTGCCGTTCCGGGCATCTGGTCTACTGGAGTGAGTATGGCAGATATCAACGGTGATGGCTTATTGGATATCTACATTTGTAAGTCAGGACCCTTGGTAGGAGAGGAGCGACACAATGCACTCTATATCAATAATGGTGACATGACTTTCACCGAAATGGCTAAGGAATATGGCATTGCAGATGAAGGACTTTCCCAGCATGCTGTATTTTTTGATTTTGATAAGGACGGAGACCTGGATATGTACTTGCTCAATAACTCAGCAAGGTCTATAGGAGCCAATGACCTGAGGACTGGACAAAGAGAAGTAAGAGATCCCTTGGGAGGGAACAAGCTTTATCGAAATGATGGTGGCTTTTTTACTGATGTCAGCGAAGAGGCTGGTATTTATGGCTCGGCAATTGGCTATGGACTTGGTGTCACTGTAGCAGATGTCAATAAAGATGGCTGGCCTGACCTCTATGTATCGAATGATTTTTTTGAAAAAGATTACCTCTATATCAACAACCAAGACGGGACTTTTACCGAGGCTTTGGAAGATATGATGACCGAGATCAGTATGGGATCTATGGGGGCAGATATTGCGGATCTCGATAATGATGGATGGCTGGATATTTTTGTTACAGAAATGCTTCCTGCTAGCTTGGAGAGGGTAAAGACAAAAACTCCCTTTGAAGAGTGGGATAAGTACCAGGCCAATGTGAAAGCAGGCTATTTCCATCAATTTACCAGAAATACTTTGCAAAGAAACCTTGGCTTTAAACCAGGAAGTGATCAGGTACATTTTGCGGAAATAGCAAGGCAAGCAGGTGTCCACGCCACGGATTGGTCTTGGGGGGCTTTGATTTTTGATATGGATAATGATGGCTATAGGGATATTTTCGTAGCCAATGGCATAGTGAAAGATTTAACGGATTTTGATTATGTAGATTATTATGTCCACAACCAAAATCAAATTGCCCAAAATAGAAAGGATTCAACTTTGATCATCAGCATGATAGATGAATTCCCTTCTGTTCCACAGAGAAATTTTGCATTCAAAAATAAAGGAGGGTTTCAGTTTGCTGAGGTAGCTGCTGAAATAGGGATGGATCAATTGACATTCTCCACCGGGGCAGCTTATGCAGATTTGGATAATGACGGAGATCTTGATCTTGTAGTCAATAACCTCGATGGAGAAGTTTTTATTTTCAAAAATAACAGCAGAGAGCAGTTAGGGAACCATTTTCTCCAGTTGGATTTGGGCAATCATTTTGGGGCTCAGGTAAGCCTTTTTGCGGGGGATAAATTCTGGTATGCAGAACACAACCCTGTAAGAGGGTATATGTCATCCGTTGACCCCAGGTTGCATTTTGGGTTAGGACAGGTGGAAGCTTTGGATTCTGTGCGTATTCTTTGGCCAAACGGTATACATCAGGTTTTGGAAAACCCAAGTGTGGATACCCTTCTTATACTTAAGCCAGAGCCAAATAGGTCTAAATTCGATTATAATATACAGCCCTCAACTCCCTTGTTAGAAGCAGTGGAAATGGAATTCCCCTGGAAACATCAGGAAAGTGAATTTATAGATTTTGATAGGGATAGATTAAGATTTCATATGATATCCAATGAGGGGCCAAAACCTGCAGTGGGGGATGTCAATGGGGATGGATTGGACGATATTTTCATGCCAGGAGCCAGAGGTCAGGCTTCTGTTTTGCTGATCCAGCAACGAGATGCTTCATTTCAAATCTCGCACGTTTTCGAAGCAGATCAATTGGCTGAAGATGTGGAGGGCTTGTTTTTTGATGCCAACAACAACGGTCATTTAGACCTGTATGTGGTCAGTGGTAGCATTGAGTTTGGCCATAAAAGTCCGAACTATCAAGACCGGTTGTATATCAACGATGGTAAGGGGAATTTCTCAAGAGATGAATCAGCCCTTCCTCAGGATTTTGAGAGTTCATCTTTTGCGAGGGCCTTGGATTTTGATGGTGACGGTCAATTAGATCTTATTGTAGGAGAAAGGTCAGTGCCTTTTGCTTATGGGATACCTGGGAGCTTAAAGCTTTTGCGTAATGTAGGTGATGGAACCTTCAAAAAAATTGATGTACCGGAATTCAGAGATCTGGGAATGTTGACAGATGCCGCAGTATATGACTTGGATGGAGACGGGCAGGAGGAGATTGTAGTAGTCGGCGAATGGATGCCAATTAAGGTATTCAAAAAGATGGATAATGATTATGCGGAAGTTTCTGGGCAAATGGGTTTTGAACCTTTAGCAGGACTTTGGAATTCAATTCAAATCATAAGAGAGCCTGAAGGAGATTTATCTGTTTTTTTGGGAAATATGGGAAAAAATACCAGGCTTTTGGCAAGTAAAGAAGAGCCCATGCGCATGTATGTCAATGATTTTGACAGAAATGGAAGTGTGGAACAAATCTTGACCATCTATGAAAATGGACAACCCTTTCCTTTAGTGCTGAAGCAGGCATTGCTGAAACAATTACCCGGATTGCGAAAGCAATTGTTGGATTATGATACCTATAAGGATAAAAGGATGGAAGACTTATTTTCAAGAGAAATCCTTGAGAATAGCCTTGTCTTGAAAGTGGAGACCTTGGAATCAGTGCTCTACAGGAAAAAGGGAAATGCTATCTTTGCCCAGGAATCATTGCCACAAGAAGTTCAGTACTCTCCGGTGTATGCTTCCCATAGCATTGAATTTCCAAATGGTGTTTCGGGGCTTTTAGTGGGAGGAAATCAGAGTAGGATTAAACCAGAGTTGGGGGTCAATATGGGAAGCTTTGGCTGGTATTTAGAAAGGAAACCCAATGGTGGATATGTATTGATTCCAGCAGAAAAATCTGGTTTTTTTGTTCCGGGTGAGGTCAGGGACATCCAAAAGGTGAAAACGGCAAAAGGTAACCTTTTGATGGTAAACAGAAACAATGATTTCCCAAAGTGGTATAAAATAAATGAGTAACAAAAAGAGAAGATTGTTTCCTAAGAAATGAGTAGAATGATAAAAGTATTTTATGTATTGGGCCTTTTGGCTTTGGTACTTGGCTGTAAGCCAAAAACAGAGTTTGATAAAGTAAAGGAAAGGGAATTGGCTTCGGGCAAAGTGGTTGAAGACCTGTTTTTAGACTTACACTTTGGTATGGGGCGAAAAGATTTTTTCGGTACATGCTGGGAGTGGAATAAAAAAGGTGTTTTGACCAATGGAGCCCACCAGTTAATGGTGTTGTATAAGCCAGAAATGCCTTCCGGGAAAGAAACCAATATGCATTTTTACCCTGCTTTTGAAGATAATAAGCTTTTCTTTATGCCGATGGAATTTAATTATCCAGCATGGTTTCCTGGAAATGAGGAATATACTGTGGAAAAGCTAATGGATGATGTGGTAGGATTACTGGAAGGCTGGTACGGAGAAGGCTTTTTTGAAGTGACAAATAAAAACAAAACTGCGAGGGCTATCGTCAGGGTTGACGGTAACCGCCTGATTAGGGTTTTTAGAAAAGACATTACAAACGTCAGGGTGGAAATGCTAGACCTGAGGGTTAAAGACCTGCCTGACATGATAAATAAAGATGATGATGCTTAAGTACAAAAGCATAGTGCTTCTAGGATTGGCTGCGTTGGCAGTGTTTTCCTGTCAATCTGAGAAACAGGAAAATAAGGATACTTTGTTTGAGAAGATAGACTCTTCCTATTCCGGCGTGGATTTTAGAAATGACCTGGAATTTGACGAGAAGTTCAATATTTTCACCTACCGTAATTTTTACAATGGAGGAGGTGTTGCCCTAGGGGATGTCAATAATGATGGACTTCTGGATATTTACCTGACTTCCAATATGGGAGAGAACAAGCTTTATATCAACGAAGGGGATTTCAAATTCAAGGATGTAACCAAAGAAGCAGGTGTAGCAGGTACAAGGGCTTGGAGTACTGGAGTGGCTATGGCAGATATCAATGGCGATGGCTTACTGGATATTTATGTCTGCAATTCAGGGGATATCAAAGGAGATAATAAGCAGAATGAGCTTTTTATCAACAATGGTGATGGTACATATACAGAAATGGCGGAAGAATATGGCCTGGCAGATCAAGGTTATTCCACCCATGCCGTCTTCTTTGATTTTGATAATGATGGGGACCTTGACCTTTACCTGCTCAATAATAGCTATCAGGCGATTGGCAGCTTTAATAAAATGCAGAATGAAAGGCCAAGAAGGGATCCTGTAGGAGGTGACAAGCTTTTCAGAAATGATGGGAATAAGTTTACCGATGTTTCTGAGGAGGCCGGTATATATGGATCTGTGATTGGTTTTGGACTGGGAATCACTGTTGGAGATGTCAACAGAGATGGCTGGATGGATATTTTCATATCCAATGACTTTTTTGAGCGGGACTACCTGTATATCAACAATCAGGATGGGACATTTACAGAATCTCTGACAGATTATATGCGCTCTACATCTGCTGCTTCTATGGGGGCGGATATTGCGGATATAACCAACGATGGTTATCTGGATATTTTTGTTACTGAAATGCTGCCTGAACCTCCTCAGCGTTTGAAGCAGATCAC
>NZ_REBN01000228.1 GCF_007692705.1 Mongoliibacter sp. | reverse complement strand
TCCAGCAGATTTCTAACCATTTAGTTTGATAATCCTTGGAGGATCCTGGCTTACTCCATTAAATGCTTCCATACTCCCATATACTTCCCATTCTTTGGATTTTTTTGCTCTTTTACAAATTCCGCGGATAACAGCATTCAATCCGGGGCAATCTCCTCCTCCGGTAGCCAACAAAAGTTTTTTCATAAATTCTAAAATTGATTTATTTGCAAATTACAAAAATTGACTTAAAAATAAGGGGAAGGAAGAATAGTCACATACATTAGAATACTGTTAATTGAATATTGATTAAATTGACCTCAAACCAAAAAACCTTGATTTTTCATGCAAAATGACATCAGAATTGCAGTTTTAATTGATGCAGACAATGTCTCGTCAAACCCCATCAAAGAAATGATGGAGGAAATAGCCAAATACGGTAATCCTACGGTTAAAAGGATTTATGGAGACTGGACCAAGCCTCAATTGGCAAAATGGAAAAATGTGTTATTAGAAAATGCAATCAGTCCCATTCAACAGTATAGTTATACTACTGGGAAGAATGCCACAGATTCCGCGATGATCATAGACGCGATGGATATCCTTTATTCTGAGAAAGTGACAGGTTTCTGCCTTGTTTCAAGTGACAGTGATTTTACCAAACTAGCCATGCGCTTGAGGGAAGCAGGAATGTTGGTATTGGGGATGGGAGAAAAGAAAACTCCCGAACCATTTATAGCGGCGTGTGACAAATTTATATATGTGGAAATACTTCAAAAAGAAGAAGAGCCTGAGTTGAATTTTCAAAAAGGTAAAGCCAGTACTAGACCTCAAGTAGATAAGATTACACCTAAGCTTATCCGTTTGATTTACAACACCATATCAGATTTGGCCGATGATGATGGGTGGGCATTTATGGGAGATGTAGGTAACCTATTACAAAAAAAACAGCCAAACTTTGACTCTAGAAATTATGGTTTTCAAAAACTAACTCCATTGGTGAGTTCTATCAATGCGTTTGAAATTGAACAAAGAGAAGCGCAAAAAGGAAAACACAAACTAATTTTTGTCAGAAATAAGGAGTGATTGAATACCTTTGCGAACCAATTACTCTAAGTCAATTGTTGCATCAGAAATGAAACCTCATGGACCTTGACTCCATGAATAATTTCGAATATATGGAAAATAAAAAAAGGGTAGTCGTTGGATTATCCGGAGGAGTTGATTCCTCTGTTTCAGCTTATCTCCTTAAGGAAGCTGGCTACGAAGTGATCGGGATGTTTATGAAAAACTGGCATGATGAATCTGTCACTATTTCAAATGAATGCCCTTGGATGGAAGATAGTACCGACGCTATGCTAGTTGCTGAAAAGTTGGGAATACCCTTTCAAGCAATTGATCTCAGTGAGGATTACAGGGAAAGGATTGTGGACTATATGTTTTCTGAGTACAAAGCAGGAAGAACCCCAAACCCCGACATTCTCTGCAATAGGGAGATAAAATTTGATATTTTTCTTAAAGCTGCACAAAAACTCAAAGCAGATTTTGTAGCTACCGGTCATTATTGCCAAAAAGGCCAAATTCAAAAAGATGGAAAAACGATCTATCAGCTTTTAGCAGGTGCTGATCCAAATAAGGACCAAAGCTACTTCCTTTGTCAATTGAATCAAGAGCAGCTTTCTAAAGCGCTTTTCCCAATTGGCCATTTACAAAAATCAGAAGTTAGGAAAATTGCAAAAGAACAGGACTTGGTTACTGCAGACAAAAAGGACAGTCAAGGCCTATGTTTTATTGGAAAGGTAAGGCTGCCGGAGTTTCTTCAGCAGCAACTAAAACCAAAAAAAGGAGAAATCCTCATGGTAGAGAGCTCACATTCCTCTTATCAAAATATACAAATACCTGCAGGAATAGCATTTGATGATTTGGACGAAAAAGAACTGTCTAATATTTGCTTACCATTGCAATATGGTCCTTCCGATGGTAAAAAAGTAGGTGAGCATAATGGAGCCCATTACTTCACTGTAGGGCAAAGAAAAGGGCTTCAAGTTGGAGGCACTGGCAAGCCGCTCTTTGTTATCAGTACAAATACGAAAGATAATGTCATTTATACGGGTTTGGGGGAGGATCATCCAGGCTTGAATAGATTTGGTCTTTTTGTTCCTTCGGAAGAAGTGCATTGGATCCGGGAAGACCTAAGACTGAAACCAGGTGAATCTGCAACATATAAAACCAGAATCAGATACCGTCAGCCACTTACAGGAGCTACACTTTTGATGAAGAAAGAAGGGCTCTATGTACTATTCGATCAAGCTCAAAGGGGTATAGCTTCGGGACAATTTGTAGCATGGTACCAGAATGAAGAAGCAATAGGTTCAGGAGTTATATTTTAATATTCAACGATTAGAAAGGTACCTCAGGAGGATTTTTCTTTTAAAGACAGCTATAAATTGAAAAAAGATTTAGCAATACTATATGAAGACGATGATTATATAGCCATAAATAAGCCGGCTGGAGTTTTGGTTCATAAAACCAACCTTGCAAAAGAAGAACAGGAACTCTTAGCCGTTCAAATGCTCAGGGATCAGATCAATTGTAAAGTGTTCCCTTTACATAGGATTGACAGACCTACAACAGGAATTCTCGTTTTTGCAAAATCATCTGAGGCAGCGTCCTTATTGCAGCCCTTGTTTCCTACAGATGCAGTAAAAAAAGAATACCTCGCGATTGTAAGAGGATTTATGCCACAAGAATCAGGAAGTATTGAAGCACCTTTGAAAAAGCATCTGGTTGGTGATTTGCAAGAAGCCACTACTCTTTATACATCAATTTCCAGCACTGAAATACCCTTTTCCTCTTCTCCAAAATATCCTACTAGCAGGTATTCATTGATAATGGCCTGTCCAAAAACCGGGAGAATGCACCAAATCAGAAGACATATGGCACATATAAGACATTATATTATTGGGGATAGCACACATGGAGACAACAAACAAAATAACTTTTTCAAAAAGCAATATGGTCTCCAGAACTTGTTGCTGCATGCCTATACATTTGAGTTTTTTCACCCAATACTGAAAAGCCAAATTCAAGTTAAAGCACCAATTCCAGAACATTTTAAAAATACAATCGATAATATTGGACTGGAGACAGTAAAATGATCTCAGTCAATTCAAATAGTAAACCGTTTATAATCTAATACCAACACAAACCATTTCAAATATGAAATTCAAAATCACCCTTGCAGTTTTTGCATTGACATTTTGTGCTCAGGCACAAGATGAAAAAGAACGTATCGAAAATAGCTTCGACGAGAAAGAGGCAATTTCCAGTTTTCGTTTTCTTGCATCAGACGAACTTATGGGAAGAGATCCGATAAGGCCTGAAATTGATGCAGCTTCAAGGTACATAGCTGAGCAGTTTTGGAAATACGGCACAAAGGAACTTGAAGGTGCTGATGGATATTATCAAAAAATCCCCTTTCGTTTATCAGGTCCACCCCAATCGGGAACACTCAGATTAGGGGAGCAAACTTTTACCCAAGGAGACGACATCTTAGTGTTAGATGGTGAAGACTTCACTGGTTCACACGAGATAATTGTATTAGGATACGGTTTAGAAAATGATTACGAAGGCAAAGATGTTAAAGGTAAAATTGTAGTAACCAATATAGGGGAACCTGGGAAATTAGGTCCAGCAGATCTGTTTTCTGGTGGAAGGAAAAAATTGGCATTGGCTAAAGAAAGAGGAGCTTTGGGTCTTATTGAGATTTTTAATGTTCCTACGCTTCCTTGGCAAATGGCTACCAACTTTCTTAACCGAGCACAACTGACAATAGACACCAACCCTGATGAGCAAAGTATTCCATATCTTTGGTTAAAGGATCCCAAAAATATTCTTATCAATGCAATAGGGAAAGGCGAGTATACTAATGCTGAAATAAAAATACTAGGCAAAGTAAACCGCTCGATTATTGGCAAAAATGTAGTAGCCTTTATCGAGGGTACAGATCCTATTCTTAAGGATGAATTTGTAATGCTTTCCGCCCATTATGATCATATTGGTGTAGGAAAACCAAATGCTGAGGGAGATTCTATATACAATGGAGCGAGGGATAACGCTGTGGGTACAGTTGCCATCATGAAAGCAGCTAAGTATTTTGCAGAACACCCTCCCAAAAGATCTATAATTTTTTGTGCTTGGACTGCTGAGGAAAAAGGACTATTGGGAAGTGCCTATTTTGCTGACAATCCTCTTGTACCTTTAAATCAAGTCATTTACAACCTCAATATTGATAACGGAGGCTATAATGACACTTCGATTATTACCGTCATTGGGTTTGGAAGGACTTCCGTTGATCCTTTGATTGCTGAGGCTACAGAGGTCTTTGGTTTAAAAACGATTGCTGATCCTTCTCCTGAACAAGGTCTTTATGACCGTTCAGACAATGTTAATTTTGCAAGAAAAGGAATTCCCTCTCCAACATTTAGCCTGGGTTTCACTGCTTTCGACGATGAAATTACCAGACATTACCATCAACCCTCAGATGAAGTGGATAATTTTGATCTTGAATATGCGGTTAAATACTGGAAGTCTTATATTCTCACAGCTGAAAAAATAGCAAATCATCCTGAAAGACCTCAATGGAAAGAAGGAGATAAATATGAACAGGCCGCAAAAGAGCTCTATAGTTTGGATAATTGATTTTTCCAGAGCAAAACAAAAGAGCCCGTCAGTAGCGGGCTCTCTTGTTCCCAAAGAATATGATTACAGCCGATGTCATAAACATGATCAAACTATAAATAGCTATTGGAATAGTCATTTCTGAATTTTTAAGCAAGGTGGCAGCAATCATGATCCCCAAAGTTCCGTTTTGAATTCCAGATTCGATTGAGATTGTCAACCTTTGTCGCTTTGGCAGAAGGAATACCGAGGCTAAAAGAAAGCCTACAATTAGTGTCAAAAGGTTTAAAATTAGCATTACAGGACCTGATAGAATGAAATATTCAACTATAGACTCCCTTTCTTTCAGAATTGCTGCAAAAATGATAATGGTAAAAAATATAGCTGATGCCAGTCTTACAGGCCTATCAGCTTTGATTGCTAAGACTGGAAACTTCTTTTTAAGAAACATGCCTATAGAAACTGGAATCAAGGTGACTCCCATGATCTGAATTATGGTTTCTCCCACTGGTAATGCTACACTTCCCTCCTCTCCAAAATAGTTGATTGCAAAATTGACAATCAGGGGAATAGTAATTACAGTTAAAAACGAGCTGACTGCAGTGAGACTAATGGAAAGTGCAATATCACCACGAGAAAGGTGGGTAATAAGATTTGAAGTAGCTCCCCCGGGACAAGCTGCTAAGATCATCACACCAACTGCAATTGCACCTGTTAAGCCGAAAAGCTGTATGAGTAAAAACCCAAAAACTGGTAAAAGGATTAGTTGGTTTGTAAGTCCAAGGAAAATAGCTTTAGGAAAAAGGAGAATATTCTTAAAATCCTTAATTGTAAGACTAAGTCCCATTCCGAGCATAATAAAGGCAAGAGCCAATGGTAAAAACACAGCTGTTAAAACGCTATCTTGCATGGTAATTTTGGGTTGAATTAAATTTTGAAAAACACTTTCAAAATCAATTTAAAAATAATTTTTACTGTTGAGTTGATTTTGAGAATAAATAAAATGATATATCTAAAACATAAAATTTATTAATCCTATTAAGTGAAAATTAAACAAATTTAAATTTGAAAAAACTCCTGTTTTCTTGATGAATGAGAATGTCATTTAAAAACCACTGAATTCCAATTCCGTTTTAAAAGTATAATTTAGAATAATGAGCAGAACTTTGATTCCTTGTTTGATTTTCACCCTCTTTGTCTCCTGCCTAAGTGAAGAGAAAGGAGTAGAAATCGGCACCCAATTGTTAGTAAATACAGATTTTTCAGCTTCTCAGATAAATGTTTCTCCATGGACATCCATATCTCCTGAGGGATTTATTCTTGGTGTAAGTAATGAAGAGTTTAATTCAGGTTCTAGGTCTGTTTTTATTGAAAGTACAGATAGTTTAAGCTTGAATTCTGGCATCTGGAGACAGACTTATAGAGGAAGAATGCCGGCAGAAGGAAGACGAGTGAGGTTACAAGCCATGATTAAAGGGGAAAATATTACTTCAAATGGATCGATTAGTAACGTTTTTATCTCCATAAGAGCATTTCCTGTAGAAGATAGCTCTGGAATTACTAGCAACAGGTTCGTCACTTCACAAAATAGAATTAGGGTCAATGGTACATTTGACTGGCAACCAATAGAAGTATCATTTCCACAATTCCCTGGGGAGGTAGACGAGCTTACAGTTTTCTTGGTGATGGGAGGGAGAACTTTCGGAAAAGTATATTTCGATGATGTGACCCTTACGGTAGAGTAAAAGTTAACGAATTCCTTTTTCTGGATATTTACCAGTTACGGTTCTTCCAAAAGCCATCATTTCCTCAATTTGATCATCCCTTTCTCCATTTGGAAAAATTACAGGCCCAATTCCTGCTTCTTTTTTTTTGTAATCGAGGTAACCTATCACGATGGGGACTTCTGCACCAAGAGCAATATGATAGAAACCAGATTTCCATTTTGGAGCATAGCTTCTGGTTCCTTCGGGAGTCACCATTATAACCAATTCATCAGCCTCTCTAAGCATATTTGTCATAGCCTCAGTGTAAGTTTGCTTTCTCCCTCCGGGCACCCTTTTCCTATCTATAGCGATGCCTCCAAGTACTTTGATCAACCAACCGAGAGGTCCTACCATAATTTCTTTTTTGATGGTAAACCTTACTGGAATATCCATAAGGTAAAAGGCTGCTCTAGCATATAATAAATCCCAATTACTTGTGTGGGGAATAGCAATAAGGACTGCCTTTTTTAATCCTTGAGGCCAGCCTACATTTAGTTTCCAACCTGCTATAAAGAAAACAATTTTGGATAGAAATTTCATCATTGGCTTAGGTATTTGGGTTTAGTGCTTGCAAGATCCAAAATCTGTTGGTTTTCTTCAATATATATTAAGGTAGCTTCATATCCAGCTTGAAAGATGTTTTCTGACTTTTTAATATCAAAAACTCCGTATCGTGCCAATCCCTTTGGTTCAATGAAAAAGTCACATTTTTGCTTCCTACTGTAAACATTATAATTCATCGACATGATAACAGTCCGTTCAATAAGTTTTTTGATATTATTGATATTATGCTCTTCTGGTAAATGATTACAATTTACCCCTATGATATAATCACAAAAACCATCTAATGGCTCTACTGGTAAATTATTTAGCACACCACCATCTACAAAATACTTACTATCTATCTCAATGGGATCAAACATACCCGGTATGCAACTCGAAGCCATCAGAGGTCTGATTAAAGGCCCTTCTGAGAAGTATACGACTTTGCCCCGCCTTATATCAGTAGCAGCAACCGTTAATGGGGTTTTGAGCGATTCAAATTTATTTTCGGGGATATATTTTAAAAAAAGCTCCTCTACAACATCCATTTTAAGAATTCCTGTCCAAGAAATAGCAGGTCTCAAAAATTTGAAATAATTAGTTTTAATGATTATTTCGTGGATTTCTGATGGACTGTGTCCTGAACAATATAGGGCTCCCGCAATGGCTCCTGCACTGCTACCACTAAGCCTATTTGGAAATATGCCATGGTCATTTAGTGCTTTGAGAACTCCTAAATGCGCTATTCCCCTGACTCCGCCACCTGAAAGTGCGAGACCTATTTTTTTTTCAGATTTCATTTAATGAAAATGTTTGATCTAACCGGACTCCTTTATCTGTCATTTTAACGGTGCAACATTCATTATCAGGGTCGTGTTCCAAAAAGATGATATATCCTTCTTCCGCTGCTTTCTCCAAGAACTTTTTTTTCTCCTCTAAGGTCAATAAAGGTCTGGTGTCATACCCCATAACATAAGGTAGAGGGATATGCCCTACTGAAGGAAGTAGGTCGGCTGCAAAAACCAATGTGTGACCCTTATATTTTATTTTTGGAATCATTTGCTTGTCTGTATGACCATCAGCTGTAAAAAAATCAAATCCATCAAAGAATTGATTCTTATCCAGGCTCAAAAACTGCAACTGCCCACTTTCCTGAATAGGAAGGATATTCTCTTTAAGAAATGAGGCCTTTTCTCTTCCATTTGGCGCTATTGCCCAATCCCAATGGTCTTTATTACTCCAGTATTTAGCATTTGGGAAAACAGTTCTTGGCTTTTGGGGGTCATTTTCTTTATATGATACCGCACCTCCAACGTGATCAAAATGCAGGTGTGTTAAAAAGTTATCAGTTATATCATTGAAATTTACTCCTGCATTATGAAGAGATTTTTCCAATGAATCATTTCCATAGAGGTAATAATGTGAAAAAAATTTAGCGTTCTGCTTGTCACCGATTCCACTATCAATAAGTACAATTCTCCCCTTACTTTCAACAAGAAGGCATCTCATAGCCCATGAACAAAGGTTGTTTTCATCAGCTGGATTCGTTTTTGACCAGAGCACCTTTGGTACAACGCCAAACATGGCACCACCATCTAGTTTAAAATAGCCTGTATTGATAACTTTAAGATTCATACTTAAAATAAAAAAGCACAATACTCAGGTAGTATTAAGAACGTACCTGAGTATTGTGCTACATGTTTTAAATTTCCTATTCAACAAAATGACCCATAGCACAGAATTTATCAATTCTTTGCTCTATTCTCTTTTCTGGTTTGATTTTATCTAACTCTTTCAAAGCGTCAAGGATAGTAGACTTTATCGTCTTAGCCATATTTTTCATATCCTTATGGGCACCTCCAAGAGGTTCTTCAATAATCCCATCGATTAGCCCATTTTTTTTCATATCATTGGCTGTCAGCTTTAAAGCTTCAGCTGCCTGTTCTTTGTAATCCCAACTTCTCCATAAAATGGAAGAACAAGACTCTGGAGATATTACAGAATACCAAGTATTTTCAAGCATAAAGACCTTGTCTCCTATCGCGATTCCCAAGGCACCCCCAGACGCTCCTTCACCTATAATGATGCAGATCACAGGGACTTTAAGCATAAACATTTCTTTTAGGTTTTTAGCTATCGCTTCCCCTTGTCCTCTTTCTTCTGCCTCTAACCCTGGAAACGCTCCTGGGGTATCAATAAGAGTCACGATAGGTTTACCAAATTTTTCGGCCATTTTCATTAACCTCAAAGCCTTTCTATAACCTTCGGGATTGGCCATACCGAAATTCCTTTCTTGTCTTTGCTTGGTATTCCTCCCCTTTTGCTGACCAATAAACATTACTGATTTACCGTCAATATCTCCCAAGCCACCAATCATTGCCTTATCGTCTTTCACAGTTCTATCACCGTGTAATTCAATAAAATCATTAGTGATTTCGTAGATATAATCTAATGAATATGGTCTGTCTGCGTGTCTGGAAAGTTGAACCCTTTGCCACCTGGTTAGGTTCTGGAATGTTTCTTTTTTCAAAATCTGAATTTTTTCTTCCAAAGACTGAATATCAGCAGATAAATCTATATTTCTACCTTTTGCCAAATCTTTCATTTCTTGAAGTTTGAGCTCCAAGTCAGCGATTGGTTTTTCGAATTCTAATAGCATACTTAGGTTTTTTGACTATGACAAATATAAAAATAATCTTAGTAACAAAAATTTAATTTACACCACCGTAGATAATCATTCCGTAAACGACTCAGGTTGAAAAAGTAACTTCAAAACTACAATAGTATAAAATTCAAAAACTCAACGACAGAGATAAATCGACAACTAGATGATTTGACATATACAATTATCATCTGAGATTTCCCTTTAGTTCTTTAGAATAGCTTTTTCTGTACCGGGTAACGCTCCACTTTCCCGACTGTATCAAATAAACAAAGTAACTCATGCTAAAAATCATGATCAATAAAAAAGCCTTAGTGTTAGACTCTAAGGCTTGCGGAATAGCCTGTCCCGGGTACCGGGAGACGTGTCTCGTCCTGAAAATGGTTGACACTTTTATCTTCCACAATATAGTCAGTGTT
>NZ_REBN01000073.1 GCF_007692705.1 Mongoliibacter sp. | reverse complement strand
TGAGGAGGACTTTGATGAAGATGATATGTAAAAATAAAGGGTCAGATTTTCACAAGTCTGACCCTTTTAAATTTTAATAGTAGGTGCTATTTAGTTTTTTAAGACTTTTAAATATTCTCTCTTTTCTCCCCAGTAGACTTCAATGATATAAAGTCCATTTGGTGAAGCCTGAAGTTTATCGGAGAGTTTTTCTGACACCTCCCGAATATTTTTACCCTCGATTAAACTACTGCCCACAAGAGAGGATACCAATCGGGCCGTGATTTTTTCATTGGTATATTCTTGGGCGTTGACCAAATCAATGGTGAGTTTATTTCCTTTGGTTGGGTTGGGGAATGCGCGCCAAACGCCATTGGTGACGTTCATAGATGGGATTCTCACTCCTACAATCTCACTGTAGGCATAAGTTCCCGAAAAGTCCACTTGCTTCAACCTATAATAAGCCATCCCTCCACGTAATGGAAGATCATTATCTTTAAAGCTATAGTCTGACCTGTCGTCTGTATAGCCTATTCCTTCCACTTCACCTAATTTGGTAAAAGACTTAACATTATCGATAGATCTTTCTACCTCAAAATGAGAGTTTTCCCATTCCTTGGCGGTAGCCCAACTTACCATACTGACTCTTTCTTCCTGGGAAAATTCAGCGGTAATATGTAAAAATTCAACTGGAAGTATTTTGAAAGTCTGGCTGATAATGACTATTCCGTTTGCCCCGTTACCACCTCTGGTCGAACCGGCACCACCTCCAGAACCAGGGGTATTGCCATTTTCTCCAGGGCCGGATGAATTACCATTGCCACCAACTCCAGAACCGCCATTTCCACCACCATTTGGCCCTGTACCTCCACCGCCAGCTGAATAAATAACTTCTGAACCGGAAATATTTTTTAGAGTTCCATTCCCTCCATTCCCTCCTGGATTATTTCCGTTTTGGGCATTGCTTCCAGCGGAAAAACTACCTCCTCCTCCTCCCCCGTTATTAAAAGGGCCATTACTACTTCCGGCACCACCATTATTTCCTTGGGAGCCATTTCCACCAAGGTTCCCATTTGCAAAGGCACCACCGCCACCTGATCCCCCATTCTGGCCTGCTCTTTGATTGCCAGAAGATCCACCACCTCCTCCACCTTCAGCAGTGAAACCAAAAAAAGAAGAGTTACTACCTTTTAAACCTCTATTATTTTCATTGGTAGAGCCAGCTCCACCAACACCAACAATTACAGGAAGATTGGATCCAGGGGTCAGTACAGGACTTTCCTCTATCAAGCCACCACCTCCTCCTCCACCTGCGCTAGATCCTCTTCCACCACCTCCACCACCGGCAACGACAAGTATATCAACAGCGTCAATTACTTCCTCGGTTTCAGTATTATTTGGTACAGTCCAACCTGTACTGCACCTAAAAATATATATCCTATCAAAAAATTCATCCCCTCCCTGTTGATAAGGATTTGTCTCAATAATTTCTAGACATCCAGAACCAACACCTAGATAAACCTCTCCATTGCCGCAATTCCACTGTAAATTTGAAAATAATAATCCATTGATGCCATTTAAACAGCCAGCACCGTTAAGGCTTCCTCCTACAGACAAATAATTTACTTGATTGTCATCTCCCGCAGAAATATTAGAACCACTATTCATGGTGACATTGCCTTGGACATCAAGAGTTCCATGAATGTTGATATTGCCATTGTTTTGAATATTTCCTCCTACATTACCTTCACCTATATTAAAAGTACCACTACTGTTGACAGTCAAATTTGCTGAAAAGTTAGTTGCTCCTTGAGCGGAGTTAAAGTTCCCGTTAATTGTAAAGTTTCCGGTTCTATTTATTACTCCGGAATTGTTGATTGTTTTGCCACTATTAAGATTTCCAAAATTAAGAGTCATGGAACCAAAATTATTTATTGTCCAACTCCCATTGTAGTCAGCCCTGGCTGTAAAGGTTCCATAATTGTTTAATTGGGCCAAGCTAGTAAGGCTGTTGAAATTTGCATTTACAGTAACTCCTTCAGGAATACAAACCGTGACATTTTGGGCATTGTTAAAATTTATTCCATTTGTCCTGTTTGCGGCAATACAGACAGTGATTCCGTTAGCATTATTTGGTATTGCCGGACTCGGACCTCCTGTTGCCCCTACGGTATGGTCGCATACGTTGCAAGTTTGGGCTAATAGTCCATCAAATAAAAAAAATAGCAAAAAAACTATAAAAAATGACTTAAACCGTAAAGTAACCTTAACTAAATTTTGGTTTACAAGTGAAAATGTCATGTATACTATTAAGTGATAGGGGTGAATCAATTAGATAGGCAACACAAAAGTAAATCAAAGTGTTTTAATAAAAAAATAAATTATGTTTTTTACATAAAAAATAATGTATTTCAAACCAAATTAAATTCTAAAAAAAAGGCCAGCTGAATCAGCTGGCCTTTGTTATGATGACTTAGTTTTTAAAAATTATCCATTCATGGATATCAAAAACTCTGTATTGTCTCTTGTTCCTTTCATTCTCTGCAAGAGGAATTCCATGGCTTCCTGAGAGGTCATGTCGGACATCAACTTGCGCAGGATCCATACCCTTTGCATTTCTTCTTTGTCCATCAATAGATCTTCTCTTCTGGTTCCTGAACCTGGAACGTCGATAGCTGGATAGATTCTTCTGTTGGAAAGTTTTCTGTCCAGTGCCAATTCCATGTTACCGGTACCTTTGAATTCTTCAAAGATCACCTCGTCCATTTTAGACCCTGTTTCTACCAAGGCTGTAGCGATAATGGTCAAAGAACCTCCATTCTCCACATTCCTGGCTGCTCCGAAGAATCTCTTTGGTTTGTGTAATGCATTGGCATCTACACCACCTGAGAGAATCTTTCCTGAGGATGGTACTACGGTATTGTATGCTCTTGCCAATCTTGTGATTGAATCTAATAGAATAACAACATCATGCCCGCATTCTACCATTCTTTTGGCTTTCTCAAGTACTATGGTAGCTACCTTTACATGACGTTCTGCTTGTTCGTCAAAGGTGGAAGATATCACCTCTGCCTTTACCGAACGGGCCATATCTGTTACTTCTTCAGGCCTTTCATCTACCAAAAGAATCATCAAATGCACTTCAGGATGATTTTCGGCGATCGCATTGGCAATTTGCTGAAGTAAAACAGTTTTACCTGTTTTCGGCTGTGCCACAATCATTCCTCTTTGTCCTTTTCCTATTGGAGCGAAAAGATCCAAGATACGGGTTGAGTAATTCCCTGATTTGGTAGAAAGGTTTAACCTCTCTTCCGGAAATAGAGGTGTTAAATATTCAAATGGAATTCTGTCCCTGATTTCTTCGGTTGTTTTACCGTTAACCGTAATCACTTTAAGTAGGGCAAAATATTTTTCTCCTTCTTTAGGCGGTCTGATTGAACCCTTGACGTGATCTCCGGTTTTCAGTCCAAAAAGTTTGATTTGAGAAGGTGATACATAAATATCATCTGGGGAAGCAAGATAATTGTAATCCAAAGACCTCATAAAACCGTATCCCTCGGACATGATTTCAAGAACACCTTCATTTTCAATGATGCCTTCAAATTCTTTTGGGCTCACATAAGGCTTCTTTCTGGATGACACTACATCGGCAGAAGGGATATGAGCTTCTTCACTGTCCCTGATATTTTTTCTTCTTGGGATTTCAACTTCCTGCTCTTGGGATTTCTCCGGAGCCGGAGTAGGTTCTACTTCCACTACCTTTTTTCTTGGTCGGATAAACTTTGGCTTTTCTTCAGCTTCTGGTTGCGGTGGAGTAGGTTTTGGGGCTGGAATCGGCTTTTTTTCCTCTTTAGGTGCAGACTCTTCTTTTCTTGGATTAGGCTTGGGGGCTTCCTGTTTCCTAGGTTTGGTTTCTCCTTTAGGTTTTTCCTTTGGAGCTTCTTTAGGGAGTTCAGTTACGTTTTGTCTTCTGAACTTGGCATTGTTTTCAGGAGCTTCAGCTTTGGGAGTTGCCTCTTTTTGCTCCTTTTGTTTCTCTTCCTTCTTGGGTTCGTCCTCAGTGACGGAAGGCTTCTTTTTCGGGAGGGCTTGCTCTGGAGTGATGGCCTGTTGGTCCAATATGGCATAAACCAGGTCATCTTTTTTGAGGTTTTTGAAGTTTTTCACTCCCAATTCCTCTGCGATCTCCTTCAATTCTGATAGAAGTCTGATCCTTAATTCTTCTATGTTATACATAAAAAGCTTACGAAATTAAATTAATAATGAGATGTAAATTGAAATGATGGTGTATTGATTACTATTGAACTGAAGTAAAAAGATATTCAGGATAGTCAAAATCCCCGGGGAGAGGATTCTTCAAATACTCTTATTCCACAATATTAACGTATCAATACTTAATACGCAAGTTTTTGGACTCTTATCACCATCATAATGAGATATCTTGCCTTTCTTTTGTTTAAATCATCATTTTTTCACCAAGTATTCTCAAATTTAATACAGTTAGTGCATCAACTGGCGCAACACTTTCACCGATTTCCACTCTCCTCCAAAATCCAAATGCTTGCTATATAAGGCAAGCATGTGATCCAAAAGGTCTCTACGGATTTTGGCGGGGATTTTCACACTGCATTCAAAAGACTGTTCAATAATAATATTGAGCGATTGCATTTCCGCACCCCAGTCAATCTGCCTGGTAATATTCTCCTGAATCTCTTCAAAAAATTCCTCAGCATTGCCAGGTGAAAAGCCTAGGTATTTCGACGTCTCCCAAAGAAATACCAAAGGAAAATGACTTAAGTGTACCTCTTCACTGTCCAAAAACATGATAGCCTGAACCAAAAAATCAAAAAGATCCTCATTCTGATAGCTTTCATAAATTGATTTTGACAATACCTCAGCCATAAACATGGCAATTCCTGATTTGTAAAAGTCAAATGGAATCGTCTGAAAAGCATGCTGAAGTTTGGTCTCTGAAATCCTATTGAGGTTGGCATTCCCTTTTTCATAAACTACCATATCCAAAATAGTAAGCGGCTGATAAAGGGCTATTTTGCCTTTACTTTTACTGCTGCGCACTCCATTGATGATATAGCTTTTAAGCCCCAGTTCCCGTGTGAAGATCTTGGAAATAATAGAGGACTCTTGGTACCTCAGAAATGAAAACACGATTCCTTCAGTTTTTTTCAGCATTATAAAACAACAAATTTACCTGCCACCCTCTCTCTTCCAGATTCATCTGAAACATACACCAAATAAACTCCTGGCTGCACCCGTCCTCCTACCAATGATGACAGGTTCCAAGTTGCCTTTCCTCCCCTCACCTGTGCTGAATGCACCACTCTTCCTGCAGCAGAAGTGATCTTTAAATTGGCGAAATCTGTAAGTCCTTCAATACTCAATTCTCCATTGAATTCCGGTCTTACTGGATTTGGAAAGATTTTGAGACTTTCCAGAGATTCAAATGATTCCATACTTGTCCCCCTGTATGAAAATGCAGCATTTCCCTGTACTATGAGCACTTCACCAGACAGCGGGTCAAGATTCAAGTTCTCTATGCGGTTACTCACCAAAGGGCTGTTGTTTCTTCCGAATTGCTCCAAAAGGACATCCCCAAACTCCGAGAATCTCCAAAGTCCTTCCCTCTCAGTACCAAACCACTTGGTCTGGTCAGGTGCTACTTTTACTTGTGTCACTGAAATCCCTGATAGCAAAGGCCTACCTTGAAATATGGGGGTTATCGCATTTATAGTACTTCCAGCATTGATCCCACTTACGTTGGGAAGGTAAATGACACCATTCTCGTGCCCCAACCAAAGTTGTTGATTGGAATCTAAATCCATATCCAGAATGGTAGAAGTTAAAAAGCCCTCTGTATTTCCTATGAAGCGATTAAGCTCGGTGTTTGCATTAAATACCTGAAGCCTGGTATTTCCTGTTTGTGTTTTTTGCAGGATCCACAGGTTTGCAGACCGATCAGAAAGGATTTTATGAGGGAAGGCCAATCCAGGAACATTTACCTGCTCCAGAGCTCCACTACTATTCAATTTGAAAAGTCTCTGAGCATCATCCCTAAGCCCGATCCATAAATTTCCGGTTTGGTCGGTATGTAATACTTGGACCGACATTTGGTTTTGCTGTCCATTGAGCCTGATAGGCTCTAGTTTTCCCCTGCTCTTTTTCCATAGTCCCGAGTTGGTGCCAAAGTATATATCCTGATTCAGTTGAGCCACTGAAAGAATTTCCTCAGGAGCATCAACCTCTTCCCATCTCCCTTGGAAAAGTGTGCTTGTGATTTGTCTTTCGCTTGTCAAAATATTGCCCCTGATGTTTTGAAAGTAAGGGATACCAATGAAACCCTCTGTACTGGGAACAATATTCTTGAGTTTTGAGGAGGGCGCATTGGGGGAAAAAGAAGTGCCATTCTCCGTGACTATTCCTTCACCTTGCACCTGCAGGAAAAAACCGCTGTTGGAGATGAAATAGTCTGAAAAGTCACCTTCTTGCTTACTGTAGTACAAATTCCATGAGCCATTTCCATTAATGGTATAGACAGCATTTTCCATCTGAAAGAACAGCCTCTCCCCAAAAAAACGCATGTTTTTAGCATTGCTTACTCCCAAAATGGGCTCTAAAACCAGACTTTCTTTATCCAGAAGAAACAAAAACCCGTTTTCATCAATCAGGAAAACCTGACCTTCAGTTATACCTATTTCTTTTAACAGAAAACCATCGTACCTTACTCTTGCCCAATTTCGAAAATCATTCAGGTTGCTTGATTTATTTCCGATAAGCAACCCGTCCTCGGTCGCCAAATAAAATCTTGAGCTGTCCTCAGTAAGGTCCAAAATCTCCAAAGCTTCCCCATTTCTTCCTAAATTGGTGAATGAGGCTTCAAAGTTTTCATTTTTGGAATTTATCAGAGACATACCAAAGGCTCCTGCCACCAAGACCAAATCGCCTTTTACCTCAAAGGCATTGATTTTTTTTAAGGGGATTTGCACATTATCCCTCAACGCAGTCAGTGTACTGATACTTCTTTCACCAACCAATTGCACAGTACCGTCCGGATAAGCCAAGATGAGCTTTTTGGTATTCGGAACAAAGGAAGCTGCGGTGAAATTTTGGTCATATAGCCCATCCAAAACAGTCAATGTATTGACTTCTTTGGAAGCTACATTAAGATAAAAAACCGCATTCTGGGAGATTGAAAAAACAGAAGTTTCTGTCCCTGTAAGTTTCCCGCTATCAAGATAGGAATTGTAAACTTGCCAAGTACCTACGGGAATATTGGATTGGGCGAACCCTCTCTGGTAAATCAAAATGGCAAAAAGAGCAATGATCCAAAATCGATTTTTACTTAAAAATAACCGGTAAACTTTTGGATCTCTTTGCTCCATCAGTTCACTTATTATTGTCTTCAAAGAAGCATTTTCTGCAACGGGCCTCATAACTCTCTTTTTCTCCTAAAAGGACCTTCTCCTTTGTTGTGCTTAGTCTGAAGGAGTAAGAAGCCAAATCTCCGCATTTCATGCAGATGGCATGTACCTTTGTTACATATTCCGCAATAGATAAAAGCTGAGGCATTGGTTCAAAGGCATTTCCTTCAAAATCCATATCCAAACCTGCAAGAATCACCCTTTTACCTGAATTGGCCAACACTGTGGCGACATGAATTATTCTATTATCAAAAAACTGTACTTCGTCGATCCCCACCACTTCACAGTTCCCCGCTAGTAATATAATATCTTCAGCAAATTGTACTGGAGTAGACCGGATCGCTGTTTCATTATGTGATACCACATCAAATTCGTGGTATCTTTTATCCACGGAGGGTTTGAAAATTTCTACCCGTTGCTTAGCAATTAAAGCCCTGTTGAGTCTTCGGATAAGCTCTTCGGTTTTGCCCGAAAACATGGATCCACATATTACTTCAATATGGCCTTTTTTATCTCTTGGGTTGGATTTACCTATGGAAGGTTCAATAAACATATTATTCGCTGTATTCCATATGCGGGAACTTATTTTCCTCTGCCACACGGATGATAATTTCTCCTTTTTGCAATTTTGCTTGGCAAGATAATCTTTCGAAATTGTTTAACCTGCCCTTTGACCTGAAAAATTCCTCCCGTTCATTCGGAGCAGAGAGATTTTCTATACCATCCATTACAATCATTTTACATGTTGTGCAACGCCCCTTTTTACCACAGGCATGCATCCAGTCGATGTAGCTTTCATGGATTAATTCAATAACTTTACGATTTGGTTCAGCGGAAATAATTTCCAGATGATTAAGATTTTCAATAATAATTTTCGGCATTATTTTCGTTTCTAATCTATACAAACAATTTTCAGGAAATGAACGCTAAGTTAAACAGTCAATACGTAGAAAACTACGCTGCCCAATATTCACAGAAAGTTTGTGAAACCTATTTTTCACAGAAAAAGTACATGACGGGCCAGGAAATCATGCAGCTGACAGCATCGCCACAAGTCAACTTTTTTGTAATCAAATCCTTGTTTGAAGCCTGGCAGCTTGAATTGGAAAAACTCAAAAGTAATCCATATTTCGACTATAGAGACAAAAATGTCCATGAGGCACTGAAGGAATTTATGAATGTACTATCCCGAACCATAAAAATAGAAAGGAAGCATTTCGAGCCACTTTTGGCAGAGGCTGCTGCTTATTCTATTTTATTGGCTGTTGACCCAGTGGCCTATTTCTCCGAGGAATTTGAAAAAACGCCCGAAGAGCATTTACCTAATTACATCAGGGAGAATAAAAAATATTTCAAATGGCATACCTCTTTGATCAACAGCTTGATGGATAGGGCTGGGCTTGGCTACTCTGTAAAGGCTTATAAATCGGCTGTTTCACATAATTTTGAGCAACAAAAAGAAAGTCTAGAAAAGGCGGAATCTCTATTAAAAAGTATGGACGCCGTCATCCCTCTGGATTTTTCCAAGCTTTCCCTCGATGAGCAGTCAGAGGTAAAACAAGCACCGGAAAAAATTGCTCCAAAAGTGGAACTGGAAGCACCTACTTCTAAAGTGACGGTAGAACAGGCTGATGTGAAAGAAGAGGTTTTAGAACAGCCGAAAGAAGAGGTTGTTACTGAGGTAAAAGTCAGAAAGGATGTGGAAGTAAAAGTATCAAACTACGCACCCGGAAAAGGTATAGATCCATTAAAAGCTTGGGCCAGATTTGAAAATGAAGAATATAGCATCATGAAAGGCACTATCAAGGAACTTTCAGAAAGCCTTGGAATCAATCAGAAAATCATGTTCACCAAGGAATTGTTTGAGGGGAACCCTGATCTGTTGACACATGCTCTGAAATCTATTGACAAGTGCGAGAATTTTGTCGAAGCAATAGAAGTAATCAACCAGAGGTATGTTACAGAATTAGGATGGGAAAAGGAATCCGACTCAGTAAATGAGTTCCTACAATTGGTATTTAGGAAATTTGATCACAGGGGTTAAAAACCCCTATTTTTTTATCCCATTCTTCCTAATAATTGTATTCTGTGCGAATCCAATTTGATGAAAATGAAGAGCAATATCGTGAAAGACCAGAGCGAAGATCCTCCATAACTGAAGAAAGGCAAAGGAATACCGACCACAGGAAACAGCCCAATGGTCATGGCAATATTGATCATAAAGTGAAAAAAGAGGATGGAAATTACGCAATATCCGTACACCCTCGAAAATCTGTTTTTTTGTCTTTCTGCCAACATTACCAGGCGAATCAATAATGCGCAAAAGAGTACAACAACTACCAGGCTCCCGAGCCAGCCAAACTCCTCACCCAATGTACAAAAGATAAAATCTGTGTGCTGTTCAGGTACGAAATCAAACTTGGTTTGAGTACCTTCCAGATAACCCTTACCAAAAAAACCACCAGAACCGATAGCGATCTTAGATTGGGTCACATTCCATCCTGCCCCAAGAGGATCAAGATCGGGGTTGAATAGGATCATAATCCTATTTTGTTGGTGCTCAGGCAACTTGGACACAACATAGTCCAAGCTGTAACTGTAGGCTATAATGGCCAAACCCAAAAGTGAAAAGCCAATAACTTTAGATACTTTTTTCTTTCCAATCATGATAAGGGTAAAGATCACCACTATTACCCCTCCGACCAGATATAGGTTGTTTTCTAAGCCCAGTGCCAGAAGGGAAATTGCTATAAATGTCAGTCCAAGAGCATAGTAACGCTGAGGCATCCCTTCTCTGTACAACATGATAAAAAAAGCAGAATATACCATTGCCGTACCGGTATCCGGTTGGAGCATGATGAAGACAACTGGCAACATGATGATAGCCAAAGCCTGCATTTGATGCTTGACTTTACTCAGGTCAAAGCTTGGTCTTTCCATAAACTTGGCTAGTGCCAGTGCCGTGGTAAATTTTGCAAACTCAGCAGGTTGAATACGAAAAGACCCAATTCCAACTGAAAGAGTCTGACCATTTACTTCTTTTCCTATAAAAGGAGTTACAATCAAAAATGCCAAAAATATGAAATACAATATCCAAGATAGGTTTTCAAATAGCCTATAATCCGCCACCATGATTAAAAGTATGATAAGGACTGCTGCCCCTATTCTTACCAGCTGTTGCCCTGAGTTGATAGACAGATCAAAAATGCTTTTGGGAAATTGTTCATCATATACTGCAGCATAGATATTGATCCAGCCGATTAGTAACAATACCGCATAAATAGCTATTGTAACCCAATCTATTTTATTGATATATAAATCGTCCTGTCTCACTTCACATAAATTTACCTGCCAACACGTATTCTTCCAAAGATGGGCGTGTTATTTCCCCTCTCAGGTATTTCTCAATCATTAAGCTTGCTGTACTTGCCGCAGCCCTTCCTCCCCATCCAGCATTTTCAACATAGACTGCAATGGCAATTTTTGGGTCTTCTTTCGGCGCAAATGCAATAAATACAGAGTGGTCTTCTCCTTGGGGGTTTTGAGCAGTTCCAGTTTTACCGGCAATTGCAATGTCTTTGATGGCCGCTCTTGCTGCAGTACCGAAAATAGCTTGCTCCATAGCATCCTGAACCATGTCAAAGTGATGCGCATCCACTCCAACCTCTACTTTTGTTCTGTACTTTTCAGGAATTCTCCTGCTATCCCCATCGATAGCCTTGATTAGGTGTGGTACGTAGTAATAGCCCTTATTGGCAAAAATAGCTGCTAAGTTGGCCATTTGAAGTGGTGTTACCAGCATTTCACCTTGTCCAATGGATAGGGAATAAATAGTAGAGTACTTCCATCTTCCTGGACCATACACCCTATCATACAAAGTACTGGATGGAATCGACCCTCCTTTTTCATTATACATATCAATACCAAGTGGGCCTCCGAGTCCAAATTTCAGAACATATTCCCTCCAGGCATTCAGGCCGATTTCAGTATCCTTAAAAGTACTGCTTGAAACTTCTCTGTTGATCATTGCTCGATAAGCCTGATGATAATAGGGGTTGCATGAGTTTCTAATAGCTCCGAACAAATTGACAGGACTGGAATGGTTATGACAGGCTACTAAAGATCGGTTACAAGCATATGTAGTATTTGGGGTCAAAACCCCCATCTGAAGACCTACCAAAGACTGGACAATCTTAAAAATAGAACCAGGAGGATACATGGCCATGATTGGCCTATTGAACAAAGGCCTGCTTTCATCCCTATTCAAGAGTAGATAATTGGTCCCAAATTTGGAACCTGTAAGCACATTCGGATCATAACTGGGTGCTGAGATCATGGAGAGGATTTCTCCTGTTTTGGGCTCTATAGCTACAACGGAGCCTCTTTTCCCTTCCATCAGCATTTCTCCATATTTCTGGAGTTCAATATCAATGGTAGAGGTCAGGTTATGTCCGGCAATAGAAGCTGTATCAAGCTCACCGCCTTTGAAGGATCCTTTATCTATACCCCTCACATTGACCATTTTATATTTCACCCCTTTTTTACCCCTCAATTCCTTCTCATAAAAACCTTCTATTCCACTAAGTCCGACATAGTCTCCTTGGCGGTAGTATTTAAGGGTATCGCGCTCTAGTTGGGTAGCACTGATTTCACCTATATACCCAAGGGCATTGGCAGCACTTGGTTGAGGATAAGACCGGACTGCGCGGGTCATGACAAAAAGGCCCGGATAATCGATTAGGTAATCTTGAATTTTTGCAAATTCAGAAGTAGAAATTTGTTTGATCAAAGGTGAAGGTTTCACACTTGAGTATTTTCTGGCAGCGGTGTAGCCTTCTATTAATTCTTCTTTACTGATTTGAAAGATTTCACAAAATCTTGAAGTATCCCTCACAGAGAATTCCTTAGGAATGATCATCAAATCAAAAATAGGGTTATTGTAGACCATAATGTTCCCATTACGGTCATTGACCAGTCCTCTATAAGGATGATCTACCACTCTTTGGATGGCGTTTCTTTCTGCTCTTTTCAAGAAGCTGTCGTCAGCTACCTGAATCAAAAATAATTTGGTCAGCAACACCACCCCCACCAATACGATGGCAATAACGATGGTAATTGGCCTTTGGTCGTTCATTAAATTCCCCTTCTTCTCCTGTAAAACAACAGTTGAGCAATAATACTCATTATAAACACAAAAATAGTACTGTATACAATTTTTTGAACGACAGGAAGGAATAAATTAGTGCCTAAATTTTCGATATAAAAAAACAATAGATGATGAAGTAAGAATAAGGGTAAACTATATGTCAAAAACCACCCGAAACCCATGTTGAGCATAGAGGGTTGCAGGTCATCATCATAGCCTCCTGTTGGGGTAAGTATTTTCAGCCATCCAGCCCTTACAAAAGCCAAAGCAACTATGCTAGCCGTATGAATCCCAAGTGTATCATAGAACAAATCCACGCCTAATCCAAGTGCAAATGCGATTAGCATAGCAGGGACCGTCTTGAAATCTACAGGTAAGAGGAGGATATAAAGGACATATAAAAAGCAAAATGCTGTCCCAAAAAGAACCAGATTTTTCAATAACATTACCTGAATGATAAGGTAAAGCACAAATCCAACTACCAATAAAAATACCCTCCTACTACTCATTGCTGATTCCGTTAGATTGATAGAGTTCGTCGAGTTCTTCCTCTTGGTTGTTTTCGACCAAATAAACGTAAGAGATGCGGCTTAAATCCGCAGTTAGCTCAATGGTAATATCAAGGTAATTGGTATCTGTACCTTGTTTCACTTCTAAGACATGACCAATGGATATCCCTTCAGGAAAAACCGCATTATACCCCGAAGTGACCACTTCATCTCCTACTTCGATGGTGACGTGCCTAGGTACATAAAGAAGTTTGGCTTGCTTGGGATTTTTACCATCCCACTTTGTGGACCCGAAGACTTCCGAAGAAGTTATTTTTGAAGAAATCAAAAGGTCTGTGTGAAGGATGGAAATGACTGACGCGAAATTTTTAGTCACTCCCTTCACCCTACCAACAACGCCTTCTTCGTTAAAAACGCCCATACCCTCTCTAATACCATGGTTGGAACCTTTGTTGAGGGTGATGAAATTCTGAGATAGGTTGATGGAATTATTGATGACTTTCGCTCCTTTAAATTGAAAACTGTGCAGCAATAGGCTGTCTAATTCGATAAATACACTGTCAGCTGGCTTTTGATATTTTTCGAGCTCGGCCAGTAGTTCCGCATTTTTTTCCACCAAATTTCTGTTGACAGAAGCCAATGAAAAATACTCTACCACATTGTTTTGGGCAGTAAGAACAGAACCACTGAGTTGGTTTGAACTATTAAAAAAAGCAGAGCCTTGCTGAGAGTTATAGGAAACAATCAGCCAAATGGCGATTCCCTCCAGAAATAAAAACAGTAAGAAAGCCCTTACCCTAAATAAGAATAATAAAATGCGTTGCATCCAGACATTAGGTCATCAAAACGGTTCTGAAATTATTGATATTTTTCAGTGCGGTGCCAGTACCTCTCACCACAGCTCTTAAAGGATCCTCGGCAATGTGGATAGGAAGTTTGGTTTTTTGATGTAATCTTTTGTCCAGACCTTTCAACAATGCCCCTCCTCCCGTGAGGTGGATCCCATTGTCATAAATATCAGCAGAAAGTTCGGGGGGTGCAATCTCTAAGGCCTTTAAAACCGCCTCTTCTATTTTGGAAACAGATTTGTCGAGGGCAAAAGCAATTTCAGAATAAGAAACCTTGATTACTTTAGGAATACCTGTCATTAAATCTCTTCCTCGGATTTCATAATCTTCAGGAGCATCGTCAAGTTCCGTCAAAGCAGACCCTATAGCGATTTTCACTTTTTCCGCAGAACGCTCACCTATAAGAAGATTATGTTGTCTTCTCATGTAGTCAAGGATATCTTTGGTAAATGTATCTCCGGCCACGCGAATAGACTGATCGGCAACTATACCCGAAAGGGCTATCAGAGCAATTTCTGTGGTACCTCCACCGATATCCACAATCATGGATCCCATAGGTTTTTCTATGTCTATTCCAATACCAATTGCTGCTGCTATTGGTTCGTAGACCATATAAACTTCCTTTGCTCCGGCATGTTCAGCAGAATCCCTTACAGCTCTTTTTTCCACTTCGGTAATACCTGAAGGAATACAAATCACCATGCGGTGAGATTTCGGGAAAAAACTCTTTTTATGCCCAGGGATCATTTTGATCAGTCCCCTGATCATCTGCTCTGCTGCATAGAAATCAGCTATCACACCATCCTTGAGGGGTCGGATAGTTTTAATATTTTCATGGGTCTTCTCATGCATGTTCATGGCATCTTTGCCAACCGCGAGAACCCTATTGGTCGTCCTATCAATCGCAATGATTGATGGCTCGTCCACAACTATTTTATCTTTATGTATGATCAGCGTATTCGCTGTACCTAGATCTATAGCAATATCACTTGAAAAAAAATCGAATAATCCCATTATAGTTTTTAGATAGAATTTGGCTTTGAATTAAAGGTCAAACTTAGCACAATCTGCGCAGAAGATTCAACGTGGGCTGGCAAAATTATTACCTAATTCTCAATTTATTACAAGAATGCTGTTTTTTTTTGTGGGAATAATTTTGTTACCTTTGTATCGTATTATCCAAGGTAACAGGAGGGGACATGAGTCCCCTCTTTCGTTTACTAGCCTAATTAGCAATATGAATACCAAGCAAGCCATTGAAGAAATAGTTGAAAAGCATTTGCCAGACGAAAGCCACTTTGTGGTGGACGTGCAAATTATAGACAAAGGCACTAAGTCTCAGGTAAAAATACTCATAGACGCTGATGATGGTCTCAATATAGACACCTGTGCGACTGTAAGCAGGCAAGTAGGAGAAGAAATTGAGGCCAAGGAATTGTTGGAAAAAGCGTATGTGTTGGAAGTTTCCTCCCCTGGATTGGATTTCCCTCTTTCTTCCAAAAGGCAATATCAGAAAAATATTGGCAGGAAAATTAAGGTAAGTCTTGAAGACGGCAAGGAGATTGAGGGCGAATTGATGGCTGTTGAACCTGAAGGTTTGGAGCTTAAAATTATAGTGAAGGAAAAAGGAAAAAAAGCAACTGAGCAGACCATTTCAGTAGCTTTTGACCAGATTAAAAAATCAATTGTGTTAGTCTCTTTTAAATAAAAAAAATGGATGCTAAAGTTCTAATAGAATCATTTGCAGAGTTTGCAAGGTCTAAAAATGTGGATCGTCCAACAATGATCCGGATACTTGAAGATGTATTTAGAGCGATGATTCGCAAGAAATATGAAACTGACGAAAATTTTGATGTGACCATCAATGCTGATAAAGGTGACTTGGAAATTTTGAGAATTAGGGAAATCGTTGATGACAATTCTGAAGATATTTGGGATTTCGATAAAATCAGCCTTTCCGATGCTCAAAAGATTGAGCCGGATTTTGAAGTTGGCGAAGAAGTTTACGAAAAGATCGAGTTAGAGGAATTCGGAAGAAGGGCAGTCATGATGGCAAGACAGACTCTGATTCAGAGAATCAAAGACCTTGAAAAAGATTTGTTGTTCAATCAGTATGAAGAATTGGTTGGAGAAATCATATCTGCCGAAGTATATCAGATACTCGGAAGAGAAGTGCTTTTAATAGATGGTGAGGGAAATGAACTGATTCTTCCAAAAGGAGAACAGATTCCTAAAGACCGCTTTAGAAAAGGTGACACGGCACGTGCAATAGTTCACAAAGTGGAAATGGTAAATGGTAATCCTAGGATTATCTTATCCAGAACTTCCCCGATTTTCTTAGAAAGATTATTTGAAAATGAAGTACCTGAGGTATTTGACGGATTGATTACCATCAGAAAAATTGTCAGGGAACCCGGAGAAAGAGCTAAAGTAGCTGTGGAATCTTATGACGACAGGATTGATCCTGTGGGAGCATGTGTGGGTATGAAAGGAAGTAGGATTCATGCCATCGTCAGAGAATTGCAGAACGAAAATATTGATGTTATCAATTACACAGATAATCTGGAACTATACGTGGCAAGGGCTTTGAGTCCTGCTAAAGTGAGTTCAATTGCAGCAGATGCAGAAAAGAAAAGACTTTCTGTTTACCTCAAGCCAGACCAAGTGTCTATGGCAATAGGTAAAGGTGGTTTCAATATCAGACTGGCTTCCCGATTGGTTGGTTACGAAATCGACGTGTTCAGAGAATTGAGTGATGCTGAAGAGGAAGATGTGGACATCGAAGAATTCATTGATGAAATAGACAATTGGGTGATTGATGAGTTGAAAAAAACAGGATTAGATACTGCAAAAAGTGTATTGTCTTTGACCAAAGAAGATTTGTTGAGAAGAACAGAACTAGAGGAAGAGACTATAGATGAAGTATTTAAAATCTTAAAACAGGAATTTGAACAATAATTATAGGCCAATTTCCACAATAATTGGCCTATATTTGCCAAAACTATATTATAGAGAGTTTTTAGCGTATGTCGGAAGAAAGAACAATGAGATTGGGCCAAGTAGCCAGGAAACTCAACGTAGGAATATCTACGATTGTAGATTCTATGGCCAAAAAAGGCTTCGAAGTAGAAAATAATCCCAACTCCAAAATCAACATGGAGCAGTTTAACATGTTGGCCAAGGAGTTTAAGTCCTCTGCTATGGAAAAAGAAGAGGCGTCTCATCTCTCTATTGGTAAGCGTCACCATGAAACCTTTACCATTGAGGCGGAATCTGATGCGAAGGAAGAGAAAAAGCCTGAACCAGAAGCCAAGGAGAAAGAAATTGCCAAGCCTGAACCCAAACCTGAGCCAGCCAAAGAGTCAGCTCCAGCAAAGGAAGAAGTGAAGGAAGTGGATAAAGTTGCTGCTGAAGCACCCAAACTGCAAGGCATAAAGGTGTTGGGGAAAATTGATCTCAACCCTAAAAAAGAAGCTCCCAAAAAAGAGGAGCCAAAGCCAGAGAAAAAAGAAGAACCAAAACCTAAGGTAAAGGAAAAAACTGCCAAACCTGAAGCCAAAAAAGAAGAACCAAAACCTCAGGCTGTGAAGCCTCAGCCTACTGACGACGCAAAAACTGAGATCAAAAAAGAAAAAGTAGCAGAAGAAAAAAAGGAAACTCCTGTAAAAAAAGAGGAGCCTAAAAAAGATTCCGTAGCAGGTCCGGTGAAGCCTAAAGAAATGCCTGAAGGAATTCAGCCGAAGGAAAATAAGGTTATTTCAGCGAAAGCAGATGCCCTTAAAGGGCTTACTGTATTAGGCAAAATCGAGCTTCCTGAAGACAAATCCAAGAAGAAAGGTAAGCCAGTCGCATCTTCGGATGAAAAAGGAAAAGAAAAGAAAAAGAGGCCTAGAAAAAGGATAGACAAAAATACAGGCGGTCCAAATCAAAACCAACAAGCCAGACCAGGTGGACCAGGTGGACGTCCAGCTCAAGGTGGAAACCCAAATACCAGAGACCGAAGAAACCAAGGTGTCAAAGGCAAAGGACCAAATACCGGTAGGGTGCAAAAAGCTGAACCTACTCAAAAAGAAATCCAAGATCAGATCAAACAAACCCTTGCAAGACTGCAGGGAGGTGGTAAATCCGGAGGAGGAAAATCAAAAAGAAGAGATAAAAGGGTTGAAAAAACCAGAGATGAATTTGAGGGTGCTGAGGAAACAAAAATCCTTAAAGTGACTGAGTTTATCTCGGCAAATGATTTGGCTTCTTTGATGGACATTACTGTGAATCAAGTTATTTCTGCATGTATGTCTTTAGGAATGTTTGTTTCCATCAACCAAAGGTTGGATGCAGAAGCCATTACCATCATTGCAGATGAATTTGACTATGAAGTTGAATTCACCAAGCCTGATGAAGAAGAAAATGTAATAGAGGAAGTCGATAGCCCTGATGATCTCAAGCCTAGGGCTCCTATTGTCACCATCATGGGACACGTAGATCATGGTAAAACTTCCTTACTGGACTATATCAGGATGTCAAAAGTTACCGATGCAGAAGCAGGTGGAATCACCCAACACATTGGTGCATATGATGTAACCACTTCTACAGGTGAAAAAATCGCTTTCTTGGATACTCCAGGTCACGAGGCTTTTACGGCCATGAGAGCCAGAGGTGCAAAAATTACAGATGTCGCTATCATTGTGATTGCTGCTGATGACGATATCATGCCGCAGACAAAAGAAGCCATTAACCACGCTCAGGTGGCGAATGTGCCAATGATTTTCGCCATCAATAAAATTGATAAGCCTAACGCCAATCCAAATAAAATTAAAGAACAGCTTGCCAACATGAACCTTTTGGTAGAAGAATGGGGTGGTAAATACCAATCCCAGGATATTTCCGCTAAAACAGGTCTTGGCATTGATGATCTTTTGGAAAAAGTATTGTTGGAAGCTGAAGTTCTTGAACTTACTGCCAATGCATCTAAAAATGCTGTGGGTACGGTAGTGGAAGCCTCTCTTGATAAAGGACGTGGTTATGTTACTACAGTAATGGTACAGGCAGGAACATTGAAAATTGGAGACGTTTTACTTGCAGGTCAGCATTACGGCAAAGTAAAGGCCATGACGGATCACAAAGGTAAAAAGCTTTCAAAAGCAGGACCTTCAACTCCCGTGCAGGTACTTGGGCTAAGCGGAGCGCCACAAGCAGGAGATACATTTAAAGTGTATGATGGCGAGCGCGAAGCAAGAGAAATAGCCAATTCAAGAGAGCAGATTCTCAGAGAACAGAGCATGCGTACCAAAAAGCACATCACTTTAGATGAGATCGGAAGAAGACTGGCTATTGGTAGCTTCAAAGAACTCAATATTATCGTCAAGGGTGACGTTGATGGATCTGTTGAAGCACTTTCAGATTCATTGCTTAAACTTTCTAAAGAAGAGGTCTCGGTAAATATCATCCACAAAGGAGTGGGTCAGATTTCAGAATCTGATGTACTCTTAGCCTCTGCATCTGATGCCATTATTCTAGGCTTCCAGGTTAGGCCTTCTACCAATGCCAAAAGATTGGCAGAGCAGGAAGAAATTGAGATCAGACATTACTCTATCATCTATGATGCGATCAATCAAATCAAAGATGCTATCGAGGGAATGCTTGAACCTGAATTTGAAGAGATCATTACAGGAAATGTCCAAGTTAGAGAAGTATTTAAAATCTCTAAAATAGGTACCGTTGCCGGTTGTTATGTTACAGACGGATATGTCACCAGAAAGAATAAAATCAGGATCATCAGAGATGGTATTGTTATTCATGACGGAGAAATAGACCAATTGAAACGGTTTAAAGATGATGTAGCTGAAGTCAAAGCCGGATATGAATGTGGTATTTCTATCAAGAAATTCAATGACATCTTGGTAGACGACACCATAGAAGGTTACATGATGCAGGAAATCAAGAAGAAGAAATAAAATTTGAAATTATAATTTGAAAGGAAGCAGATAATTATTTGCTTCCTTTTTTTATTTTTGAGCAATGTCAATAATTCTTTTCTTTAAGATTGCTTTCTGTATTGCAATTGTATTTTTGATTTTGGGTCTGATTAGACCTGTGATTTCTCTTTGGTTTTTAGACAGATTCAATAGGCAAAAGGTTATTAAGTATTATGGGATGTCAGCAGTCATATTATTTTTAATCTTGATTCTATTAAAGAAATTTATTCTTTAAACATTGATTTTACATTTAAAAAAGTAATTTTGATCTCAAACAACTACAGTTTTGAGAAAAGTACTGGCCATATTCCTTCTATTTTGTTTCGGATTGTACCATTTCGGGTATTATGTGGTGTACTTTTCATTCAACCTACAGCTAGAAAGTCAATGGGTTGAGAAAATATACAGTGACAATGCTGATGAATTGGAGGAAAGACTTTTGGAAATTCCGCTTTCTTTGCCTTATATGGCCGACGAAGAGGAGTTTAGACCCTCCAATACTACATTTGAAAAGAATGGGCAAACTTACAGGGCGATTAAACAGCGCTATGTCAAAGACACACTTCAACTCATTTATGTTACTGATTCGGCCAAAAACAACTTAGACAATACCATCAAGCAGTGGGTGAGTTCTTTGATCCAAGATGAATTACCAGATGGAAGCAACAGCAGCCTGATCACGAAAATTTTTGCAAAAGATTACACACAACCGTTTAATGATTTTCAGCTAGAACCGTTTACCGGCGAAGAAAACAAATTGATAGGGTTTATTTTTTCAGCTTACAAAATGCAAATCATAAACCTCAACACCCCTCCTCCAGAGCTTGTTTGATTTTCAGCTGGTTAATTTGATTTTCTTTTTCTAAAATCTGTGCAATTAAGTACAGCAAATTGAGATAATTCCGATGTTTTCAATGGGTTTGTTGCATCGTTAATTATTGAGAAAGCTGTATGGAGTGCATAATTCATTAAGCTAAATCAAGATTGTAAAATGATTTTAATTAAGTCCCACCGGCTTGAAAAAGTTGGTGGAGTTTAATCTCAATTTCAAATCCAGCTGATTTTTTTACCAAATAAGTTCAAAATTTAATTCAACTATTATATGAAAAAATTATTACCAATAATCATGGGATTGGTGATTTTGGGTATTTCACATTTTAAATCCAACGCACAAACCCCTTGGGACGAAGTCATGATGGAAAAGGGGGAAATCTGTGCTGCCTTAATTTATGAACATTCCTCATGGGATCAATATTGGGAGGGAACCTACCTGCGTGAAAATGCCAATATCGGCACGTTTACGAGACAAATGGGAATGCCTATGATTGCTATGGGTCTGACCCAAAATGTCAATATCATTGCCTCTCTGCCATATGTAAGTACCAATCCCTCAAGTGGTACTCAAGTAGGTCAACGGGGGATTCAGGACCTCAGTATATCTGTCAAAGTAAACTGGCTTCAGAAACAAATGGGAAAAGGAAATTTACTTTTCCTCACCAATACTCATTTTGGAAGACCAATGGGGAATTACCTTTCTGACTATATGCCTTTCAGTATTGGATTTGGTGCCCCTGAGATTGGTTTGAGAGGAATTGGGGCATTCAAATTGGATAACGGCTTGGTTTTTAGAGCTGGCCTTGCTTACCTATGGAGAGGGCAGACAGAGATTGAGAGGAATTATTATTATGAAAATGGAAGTGTCTACTCTCAATATATGAATGTACCAAATGCACTTAATTTTCATGCTGCTATAGGATATTGGGCTTTAGAAAACAGGCTAAGGTTAGAAGCTACTTACATGAGCTTGAATTGTCTCACAGGAGATGATATAAGGTCTTACAACAGGCCTCAGCCAACCAATAAAACAGAAGTCAGTCAAGTAGGGGCTTGGGCCCAGTATTATATTAAGGCGGACCGCGGCTTAGGAGCCTTGGTTTATTTCAACCAAACCATCAGTGGCCGAAATATGGGAAATGCTACCACATTGGGCCTTGGACTAACTTACCAATTCAAAGTTTATTAACCTGAATGATCAATGAAAAATCTAAAAATATATCCTTTAGCGCTTCTATTGTTTATTGTAGTGCTGAGTTCTTGCCTTGAGGAAACCCCAAACTTCTATGAGTTTGAGGGTTATCAATTCGAAAATATGGATGAAAATGGAGGCACTTGGAAGACCATATTGGTCTCAAATCCTACCCAAATCAATATTTCTGAGCCGGAATCAATAAGTTCTGCTGCTTATCAAGAAGAGCTAAACTTACTGAAGCAACGTATGTCGGGGCTTTCTACCTCTCAAAAAGAAGCCGTGGAATATTGGACCAACAATCCTATTTTGAGATGGAATGAAATAGCCTTAGAGCTTGCGGCAAAATATAACCTGATTCCTGGCCCAAATCCAGACGGCACCTATACCTTACCCAATGCCACAAACCCTGAAGGCCCTCCAGCATTTCCATTTGCACATCCGCCTTATACGAGTAGAATGTTGGCTTACTTGAGTGTAGCCCAATTTGATGCTTTGGTAGTGGCCTGGCACTACAAATTTGAATACAATAGAATGGCACCATATCACATTGACAACAGTATTGTACCTGCCTATGCAACAAGCCAACTCCCTTCCTACCCATCAGATGGTGCCACTGTTGCTGCTGTTTCCAAGGAAATCCTAAAGACCATGTTTCCTTTGGAATTCACCTATCTGGAAACCAAATATCAAGAACATCTAGAAAGTCTGATTAATTCTGGCATAAACGTTCCAAGTGATATTGAAGCTGGAATAAGCATAGGAGAGGAAGTGGTTAAATTAGCGAGACAACGCGCTTCCACTGATGGCATGTCAAAAGCCCAAACACCAAAGCCAGTATCTGACTCAATTGCCAATTCAGCTTTTGAAAGATTTGGATGGAAATGGCAGAATATGGAAACACCACAAAGACCTGTTGGCTTGACACCTTTATTTGGTCAGGTAAAAATGTGGAATGTACCGACAGTGGAGGAAGTCAGGCCCGGACCACCTCCTTCTCCAGGATCAGAGGACTTTGAAAGGGATGTTCAAGAGCTTAAAAAATTTGCTTCTCATATGACATTAAATCAACGCAGAATCGCCAATTGGTGGGAGGATGGAATTGGTTCTTATACACCTCCAGGACATTGGAACAAGTTTGCCAAAGAATCTATAGTAAAAAACAAGTTCAACCCTTTGCGGTCAGCGAGGGTATTTGCATATATGAATACGGCAATCATGGATGCAGGTGTAGCTTGCTGGGACACTAAATACTATTACCATTACCCAAGACCTGTGGAGACGATTCCCGGCTTCAAGACCATTCTCGGTACACCGAATTTTCCAGCCTATACTTCAGGGCATAGTACTTTCTCCGCTGCTGCTGCAGAAGTGCTTTCTTATTTTTTCCCGGATGATGCTACTCAATTCAGACTTTGGGCTGAAGAAGCAGCTGTATCAAGAATTTATGGGGGAATACATTATAGATTTGATGCTGAAGTGGGAATAGATCAGGGTAAAAAAGTAGGAACCTATGCAGTCAAAAGAGCCAAAGATGATGGAGCAAGATGATTGAAACCCGCTTTTAAAAGAAGGGTTTTTCCGAAATTTCAACTGGAAAAAAGACAGGCTGATTTCGGGTAAATACAATTTGAAGGTAAATCATTGCAAAATGAAGTTATAGTTTTCCTGTAGGCAGACGTACTTCAGGAATTCTGATTATTCCAAAAACATCCATCAAATAAGCCACAAATCTTTTTAACTTAGAGTTAACAGATTTAAAAGTCTGACGGTATTGCTGTCGGACTTTTATGCTTTTATGGTTTCATTCACTTCTTTCTTCAGGCTTTTGGAGGCGAGGACAATCAGGGCAATGGATAGAATAAATAAAAGAGCTGCAATTACCGAAAGTATATAAGTTTCACTTTTGTAATTGTTCCATGCAAACAAGCCTAGAGAGGTAAGTGTGACGGTGAACATGAAAAACATGGGGATGGTCACAAAAGTGGCGTTTATTTTTTTCCTGATTAACCATACTGCTATCGCTAGGAGTGCTAAAGCTGCCAAAAGTTGATTTGCAGAACCGAAAATTGGCCAAAGTGTACTAAATCCACCTGAAGCCAACAATAAAACAGACAATACGACGACTACGGAAGTAGAAATATACCGATTTTTGGAAAGTGTGGCTCCTACTGGATTTTTGACATCTTCGAAGTATTCCTGCAAAGTAAATCTTGCCAGTCTAGTGCAGGTATCGAGTGTAGTAAGCGCAAATGCTGATACAGTCAGGGCTACAAAACCAACAGCAAAATTTTCAGAAATACCAAGACTAGAAATCATACCGCCCAATCCACTTGCAAAAAGAGGCACAGGACCTTCTCCACCTAACCTCTCCAAATATTCCCCCCTACTCAATACAATGACGGCTCCAACAGAAATAATAGCTAAAAAGGATTCGATAAGCATCCCTCCAAAACCGACTATTTTCGCATCACTTTCTTTATCCAATTGCTTGGAAGTAGTCCCTGAGGCCACAAGAGAATGAAACCCACTTATTGCTCCGCAAGCAATCGTCACAAATAATACTGGGAAAAGATATCCCAAATTGTCTGCACTGATATGAATGTCATTTTCCATCTTTATTTCAGGATTGGCTACAAAGACACCAATTACTGCTGAAATAATGAGTCCGTAGAGCAAAAAGCTGTTGAGGTAATCTCTTGGCTGCAATAGCATTGAAATAGGAGTTACAGAAGCTATAAAAGCATAAGCTAGCAGTATATATATCCATATTTGGTAATCCAAAACAAAAGGCAATTGCATACCTAAATAGACAAAATAATACATCAGGACGATTCCAATAACTGAGATAATTACAAAAGCCTTTTTACTACTCCCGATAAACCTGCTGACGATTCCAAAGGCCACCGCCAAAAGTATAAAAAGAATAGAAGCTGAGGCCACACCTGCATTACTCACAAAAGTCTTGGCGATGATGTCTGCAAAAACACCTATAATTAAGATTAAGGTTGAAAAACTGAAAATAATAAAGAGCTGTTTTCCTTTTTGGCCAATATTATTTTGAATAATCACGCCAATAGACTTCCCTTCATTTCTCAAAGAAGCTGCCATGCTGCCGAGATCATGCACGGCTCCAAAAAAGATTCCTCCCACAAGGATCCAAATTACTGCAGGAATCCAACCGAAAGTAACTGCGATAATTGGCCCAACAATTGGCCCGGCACCGGCGATGGAGGCAAAGTGATGACCTAATACAATTATAGGTTTGCTAGGAACATAATCAATGCCGTCCTCAAAAACATGAGAAGGAGCTTTTCTCTTATCATCAAGTCTAAACTTTTTGCAGACATACTTCCCATAGGTGAAGTAAGCAATAAAAAGCACAATAGCCGACACACTTAGAAGTATGATTAAATTCATGAGGAGATTATGTTATCAATCCTTAAATTGGGCTAAAACAACAAAAAAACAAATCAAATTTATATGTTTGATAATAAGAACCCTTTTAGAATAGTCATAAGGCTTCTAAAAGATTTCTTTTCGACTATTTAGTCTTCCCTAAGATAGAGAATTGCCATCCGATCATGTAAGATAAGATGGCAAATTTTATTTAATGAAGAATACCTATAAATTTGTAGTCCCTGAAACAATAGTTCGGGGATAAAACAATTGACTATGGCTTGGTTTAAAAGAACAGATAAAGGCATTAAAACGTCCACAGAGGAAAAAAAGGATGCACCTGATGGACTTTGGTTTAAAACTCCCAAGGGAAACATCATCCATACCCGGGAACTGAAAAATAATTCTTTCGTTTGCCCCGATGATGATTATCATGTGAAAATCGGGTCGAAAGAGTACTTCGAAATACTTTTTGATGGAAATAATTTCAAAGAGCTGGATAAAAACATGAAGTCCGGTGATCCTTTGAATTTTGTAGACAGTAAACCATATCATTCTCGGATTGAAGCTACGATAAGCAAAACGGAACTCAATGACGCCGTAAGGGCAGCAGTAGGGAAAATGAATGGCTTTGATATCGTGATAGCCTGTATGGACTTCAGTTTTATTGGTGGCTCAATGGGTTCAGTCGTTGGAGAGAAGATAGCTAGGGCTATTGATCACTCTTTAAAAAATAAAATTCCTTTTTTGATGATATCGAAATCGGGGGGTGCCAGGATGATGGAAGCAGGATTTAGTCTGATGCAGATGGCAAAAACCTCAGCCAAATTAGCATTGCTGGAAAAAGCAGGCATTCCATACATCTCACTACTCACAGATCCTACTACGGGTGGCGTTACAGCCTCTTATGCCATGCTAGGAGATTTTAACATTGCCGAACCAGGGGCTTTGATAGGTTTTGCAGGGCCAAGAGTTATCAGAGAGACAATAGGTAAAGACTTGCCAAAAGGCTTCCAAAGTTCAGAGTTTGTTTTAGAACATGGCTTCTTGGATTTCATCATCGATAGGAGGCAGTTGAAAAACAGACTTACAACTTTACTCAAATTACTTAACAATTAAGCGCTCAGTTCGTTATCACATAGTGAGATAAAAGGGGAAAATAAAAGCTTATTATTCCCGGATTAATTGATTTATAAATATATTTGTGAGCCTAAATCAGGTTCCAACACTGAAATTTAAAAGTAAAACAAACATTAAATGGGTTCAGTAATTATCACATCGATAGTAGCATTTACAGTGATCTTGTTGCTACTTGTTTTTATCTTGTTGTTTGCCCAGTCCAAGTTAGTTGCTTCAGGGGATGTTCAGATCGTTATCAATAACGAGAAGACCATAACTACTTCTGCGGGTTCTACTTTGCTAAGCACCCTGGGTAATAACAAAATCTTTCTTCCTTCTGCCTGTGGAGGTGGAGGTACTTGTGCGATGTGCAAGTGTGTAATCGAAGAAGGAGGAGGCGAAGTATTGCCTACAGAAGAGGGTCACCTCAGCCGTGCTGAAAAGCAGTCACAAGTAAGGTTAACCTGCCAGGTAAAAGTAAAACAGGATATGAAAATCAGGATTCCTGATGAAATATTCGGTATCAAGAAGTGGGAATGCGAAGTTATTTCCAACTACAACGTCTCTACTTTTATCAAAGAATTTAAAGTAAAACTTCCTGAAGGTGAGACCTTAGATTTCGAATCAGGTGGATACATTCAAATAGATGTTCCAGTTGTGACGGTTAATTTCAAGGATATAGATATTACTCCACATCCGGAATTGGGTCACCCTGATGATGTTTACAAGAGCGAATGGGATAAGTTTGGTCTTTGGGACCTTGTCATGAAAAATGACGAAGAGATATTCAGAGCTTACTCAATGGCAAACCACCCTGCTGAAGGTAATATCGTTATGCTGACGATTCGTATAGCTACTCCACCTTGGGATAGAGCGAACAACAAATGGATGGATGTGAACCCAGGAATATGTTCTTCTTATGTTTTCGATAGAAAACCGGGAGACAAAGTTACCATCTCAGGTCCTTATGGAGAATTCCATATTAACCCAACCGAAAGAGAAATGATTTATATTGGAGGTGGTGCAGGAATGGCTCCATTGAGATCTCATATATTCCACCTTTTCCATACTGAAAAAACTGATAGAAAAGTATCTTATTGGTATGGTGGTCGATCTAAAAAAGAACTGTTCTATACTCCTCATTTTAGAGATATAGAAAAAGACTTCCCTAATTTCAACTTCCACATTGGCTTATCAGAGCCGATGCCTGAAGATGATTGGAAGATAAAGAAATCTCTAGATGATAAAGAGGGTGATGGATACATTGGATTTATACACCAGGTACTTTATGACAATTACCTGAAAGATCATCCTGAACCGGATGAGGTAGAATATTACCTTTGTGGACCACCGTTGATGAACGCAGCAGTTCTCAAGCTTTTGGATGACATGGGAATACCTGAAGAAAATATCAGATTTGATGATTTCGGAGGATAAAAAAACAATCAAGTCCCGCTCAAGCGGGACTTTTTATTTGCCCTCTCATTTTTTTATTTATTTTTGATTGAAGCATCCCTATAGACTATGAATCTTAAATCCTTCTTTGACCCTATCCCAGAATATGTCATAGAACAAGACTATTCACACAATTCATTTTTCAATTACATACATTATCATGGAAATGTATTTCCTGATATCAAAGGGGCTCAAATTGCATTGATTGGATTAAAAGATAGTAGAGGGGTCAAGATGGGGGATACCGTTGAAAGGGCAAGTGCGGAAATCAGGGAAAAGTTATTTCACTTGAAAAAAGCAGAGGCGCTTTACAAGGTAGTGGACCTAGGTGATTTGAAAATCGGATCAACCAGAGAAGAAACTATACAGTACTTAAAATCGGTTGGTGAGTTTTTGATGAAAAAACAGATCTTACCGATTTATTTTGGAGGTACACATGACCTCGATTATGGGCAGTATCTCTCCTATGAAGGAATGAAAAAATTAGTCTCATTAGTCACAGTGGATGCTAAAATTGATATGGAAGAAGAGGGGCAGGCTTCAGAAATCCATTCTCAGGAAATCATTTTACATCAACCTAATTTTTTGTTCAATTATGGGCATATTGGTTACCAAAGTTTCCTCAATGATAAAGACTTGGTCAATGTCATGGAAAAACTATATTTTGATCACATACGGTTAGGAAGCTTGAAAAATAACTTGAAAGATGCCGAGCCAATTATTAGAAATGCAGATTTATTGAGTTTTGATATCAGTGCCATACAATCTTCAGATGCCCCGGGGGCCTTGGATGCACAGCCTTTTGGGCTAAGCGGAGAAGATGCTTGTCAAATTTGTAGGTTTGCCGGAATGAATGAAAAACTATCCTCTATTGGCATCTACGGGTATCAACCTTATTATGATGACAACCGAAACAAGACCGCCTCTGTGGTTGCCACTATGATTTGGTATTTTATTGAGGGCTTTTATAACCGAAAAGACAGTCTATCCTTTAAGGGAAGCGAATATGTGAAATATACTGTATCTTTGGATACCAAACCTTCGATTATTGTTTTTTACAAAAGTAAGAGAAGTGAAAAGTGGTGGATGGAAGTCCCACAATCAGATCAAGACAAGTTTGAACGCTCTATGATCGTGCCTTGCAGTTACAAGGATTACCAAATGGCCCAGACGGGCGAAATACCAGAGAGATGGGTAAATGCCCAGTTGAAGCTCTTCTAAATGAAAACTTATACCAAGCAACAACTGGCACTCCGAAACGGTCAAGACAAACCTGAAATCTGGGTAGCGTACAAAGGGCTGATTTACGATGTTTCAGCATCAAGGTTGTGGAAAAATGGGAAGCATTATGAGCACTGGGCTGGTCAAGACCTTACAGATGAATTAATAGACGCTCCCCACACATCTGAGGTATTTAAAAAATTTCAGCCCATTGGATTATTGAAGAATTAATTGATATGATTTTAATAGCAGACAGCGGCGCCAGCAAGACAGACTGGAGAGTAATCGATGACAAAGGAGATATCGGTCAACATAGAGGAATAGGTTTTAATCCGAATTATCAAACTGCAGCTGAAATGGCAAGTGAGCTCCAGGATGATTTTTTGCTGGACTTAAGGGCTGATGTCGAAACTATCTATTATTATGGTGCAGGATGTACCTCAGGTAAAAATAGGCAGCAGGTAGAAAATGCTTTGAGAAGTTTATTCAAACATGCGGAAATTAACATTGACCATGACCTGATGGCAGCAGCCCGGGCAACGTGTGGCAGTGAGGCAGGAATTGCCTGCATATTGGGTACTGGCTCCAATAGCTGCGACTACGATGGAGATATCATAATCGCCAAAAGACCAGCACCTGGTTATATTCTTGGAGATGAAGGAAGTGGATCATACATTGGAAGAAAATTTTTGGCGGATTTTATCCATGAGGAAATGCCTAAGAAGGTTCGAGAAAAAGTATTGGACGCTTTTCAATTAGAAAATCAAATGATAATTGAGAACATTTACCAGAGACCTTTTCCCGGAAGGTACATGGCCAGTTTTTGTAGGTTCATAACAGAAAACAAAAGTGATCCTTATTGCTATATGCTCTATTATGAGGCTTTTCAGGATTTTTTCAAAAAGCATGTCATGAAATACGATGATTATAAAAAGAAGCCGGTGAATTTTGTTGGTTCCATTGCTTTTTATAATAGTGATATATTAAGAAATGCTGCTTATGATGCAGATATCAAAGTAAATATGATTATTGAAGGCCCAATAGCAGGGCTTACACTTTATCACCAAAATAAATTATGAGCACTACCGAAAGCACATCACTTTATGACGCCTTAGATGAGATGGATATCAGGTCTCTCTTGGAAAACATCAATAAGGAAGACCAAAAAGTAGCAGTAGCTGTAGAAAAAGAATTGACTTCTATTGAATCGCTGATTTCGCAGATAGTCCCAAGGATGAAAAAGGGAGGGCGCTTGTTTTATATTGGAGCAGGTACAAGTGGGAGACTTGGGATTTTGGATGCTTCAGAATGTCCACCTACTTATGGGGTTCCTTTTGATTGGGTAGTAGGTATAATAGCCGGTGGAGATAAAGCAATTAGAAAAGCTGTAGAAAATGCTGAAGACGACCCTGAGCAAGCCTGGAAGGATATTCAAGAATTTGGGTTCAATGAGCAGGATACCGTAATAGGAATAGCGGCATCTGGAACTACGCCTTATGTGATTGGAGGGGTAAAAGCATCCAAAGAAGCTGGTCTCCTTACAGGTTGTATTACCTGTAATACCGGATCTCCTTTGGCAGCTGCTGTGGAATATCCCATTGAAGTAGTCGTAGGCCCTGAATTTGTAACAGGAAGTACCAGAATGAAATCAGGAACTGCACAAAAACTTGTGCTGAATATGATATCCACTACCACCATGATCAAACTTGGAAGGGTAAAGGGGAATAAAATGGTAGACATGCAGCTTTCAAATGAAAAGCTAGTGAAAAGAGGTACAAGAATGATAATGGAGGCCACCGGACTAGAGGAGCTAGCCGCCAAGGAATCCTTGATGAAACATGGATCGGTGAGAGCAGCAGTTGCTTCATTTTACAGTAAATGATTTTTTTAATTATTCTTTCCGTACCTTTGCTCCCCATTTGAAATCAGGTACTTAGGTATCTTCAAATGGAAATACTATAATCCAGCAGAGATGCTGCAAGAAAATGAAAAAATACGACAACAAGAATTCCGATTCCAAAAGAGAAGGCGGACAGAAGGGTAGCAAAAACCCCAAAAGAGAGGGCCAAAAAGGTGACTTTGATCCAAAAAGGAAAAAAGAGGGAGATTCCCGATTTTCAAAAGCTGGTAACCGCCCTCAGGATGACTTTAAGAAAAAGAGCAGCTGGAAAGAGAACAGCAGCTTGAAAGATCAAAATAAAAACAATAAGGATATCAGCAGTGATGACGCTGATTATAAAAATGTTTATAAAGGTAGAGGCAAAAATCAAAAACCTATATTCGAAAAGGTCCATAAATCAGAATTAGATAAGGATAATCGTCCCAAAAGAAGATTTAAAAATCCATTTGGGAATGAAGAAGTAGGAGAAAAGCCTAAATATAATTTTGAAAAAATCGAGAAAGAGCGCAGCAAAGGCAATTCAGATGAGACGAGATTGAATAAATACATTGCCAATTCAGGAGTATGTTCCCGAAGAGAAGCCGATACTTTGATTGGCAAAGGCCTTGTTACAGTCAATGGTGAAATCGTAACAGAATTGGGATTTAAAGTTCAGCGTGGAGATAAAGTTACCTACAAAGGTAAATTGCTCAATCCTGAAAAACCCGTTTATATCCTACTCAACAAACCGAAAGATTTTATAACTACCACAGACGATCCTATGGAGCGTAAGACAGTAATGAATCTTATCGAAAAAGCCTGTGATGAAAGGGTCTTTCCAGTAGGAAGGCTAGACAGAAATACTACAGGTCTTCTCCTATTTACCAACGATGGAGAACTGGCCGCTAAGCTATCACATCCTTCAAATCAGATTAAGAAAATTTACCAGGTAACTCTAGATAAGCCACTAACCCAAAATGATGAGAAATCAATTTTGGAGGGACTTACCTTAGAAGATGGCGCCGTGCAGGTAGACGACATGCAGGTCCTCTCAAAAGATAGGACTATTTTAGGTTTGGAAATCCATGTCGGTAGAAACCGAATTGTAAGAAGAATTTTTGCACACCTCGGTTATGATGTCATTGCCCTAGACAGGGTTCTCTATGCTGGTCTTGATAAGAAGGATCTCCCTAGAGGAAGATACAGGTTCCTTGCAGAAAAAGAGGTTGTTAGACTGAAGTTCTTCACCTAAAAGATCTTATATTCTACATTTACAAACAAAGGCCAATAGGTATTCCTATCGGCCTTTGTTTATTGTATGAGATAAGCAATTAGCTTTACACTGTTTTCCCAATTAAAGCAAGGGAAACCGGGATTTTCTAGTCATCAATTGACTTTGAATCTATTGCTATAACCATCAGAGGTTTGAATAGCAAGCTCAATTTCAGCCCTTGGACTCACACCTTTCAATTTATACATTCTTTCCACTCCTGACACAGAAGTTATTTTCTCCTGGTGAATCAATTTGCCATCCTCAAATGCATATACAGTAATGTCTGTAGGTAATAAGGAATTAAAAATCATTTTGACTTTATTCCCTTCCATTCTCTTAAGGTCTGAAAAAGCCACCGGTTTTATATTCCTTTCACCTTCATACATAACCGGAATTTTTTTTGCTGCCATACCCTTCTCAAGTACTTCGACTGTATATTTTCCCGGACCCAAAGTTGAAAAATCATAATACTTGGCAAAAGAATTACTTTTTTCAAGCTTTTGTGATTTGATAACTCTCTGTTCAGCGTCGTAAATTTTTACTGTTATAGGACTCTGTGGAGCAGATTTGTACCTAAACAGGGCCTTCCCATCTTCAGTTAGCTTTACTGATACAGGAGCTACTCTTGGTTCTTCATTTTTAGCAATTGAAAGCGAGACTATGCCTAACACTAAGGCAATGGATAACAAGTTTTTCATGGCTTTAAATAATTGGTTTTCACCAGCTTCCACGGACTTGTATATTCAAGGTTTTAATGAGTTTAACGATTTTGAGCCAGGGTATCAGGAAAGTATATTTTTTGATCTATTTTAAAAAAACCGTGAAACAAAAATATTATTTTGATTAATAGGTATAAAAAATTATTAAATATTACATTTTATTATTTGAATCACTTATTAATAAGACGTAAGTTAAAAAAACCAATTTTTAAAGAATTCGCATGTAATGACTACTATATTAATTTTATTTAGAGTGGCCATAAAAAAAATAAAAGAGCTGTATTGCTACAGCTCTTTTGTTATAGTTAATTAAAGGGTCAATTTTACCCCTTTGGTTTTATTTTACAGCCATCATTTTATTGAAGCCATTTTGAGTTTGAACAACAAACTCGATGTTAGCATTTGGATTGAATTTTACGAAAGAGTAAAGTTTCTGAAATCCATTCACGTTGTTAACGCTTTCTTCATGGACCAAATTCCCATTTTCATATACTAAGATGGATAAATCAGCTGGTAAAAGAGAGTTCACCAAAAGCTTATACTTGTTATCTCCAACAGTTTCCACTTTTGAATAGATTACTGGAACGGCTACATTACTCCTTACATCTAGCTCAAATTTTTCAATAATCTGATTGCTTTCAAGCACCTCAATGTTATACTTTCCACCTTTCAATAAAGAGAAATCATAATATTTGGCAAAAGCCTCATTTTTGTAGATTCTATCCTTTTGAACCAATTTACTTGACTCATCATAGATCTTCACCAAGACACTACCGTTTGGCACCATGCCAAAAAGTAATTGAACTTTGTTATCATCCACTTTTCTTATGGATACCGGAGACTTAACAGTTGTCTCATCACTTCTTTTTTCTGCAAAGGTATTTGTAAAAACACCTAATGCGACAATCATTGCGATTAACGTTTTCATAATAGTTTTATTTAATAGGTTTTAAAATTACTTTTTGATTTACCTTCTTTTCGGACATTCCGAATATCAAATAATTGAAGGCAGGTTATTGTGGGGGATTGTTGATTTACAGTATTTCAACGCTTCAAAGGTAAAACATGTTCCAAATAATTACAAATAATGTAAAATACTTAGCTTTTACTTAACGTATTTGTAAAAAAATGTGTTTTTATTGTTTAAATAA
>NZ_REBN01000233.1 GCF_007692705.1 Mongoliibacter sp. | reverse complement strand
GAGCCCAGGTGGGCCCACAAGGCCGGAAAGAAATTTCCGGCCTTTTTTTATTATTTTATATTCATGGATGCATATTTTTATATTCTACATAGCCAAAAACTTGGACGTTTCTATTCTGGAATAACTACCCTTGACCCAAGCCAAAGACTTGAAAACCATGTCAATAAAATATATGGAAATAGCAACTTTACTCGAAAAGCTGATGATTGGAATCTTTTCCTTGCCATAAAATGTCAAGATTTTTCACAAGCAAGAAAATTAGAAATCCATATTAAAAAAATGAAATCTTCTACTTACATACAAAACTTAAAAATGTACCCTGAGATAATAGAAAAGCTTTTATCAAAATTCAAAAGCTTCTGACTCCCCCGATAGCTATCGGGGCAGGAGGTCCCTGCACCGATAGAAATCGGCAGAGCCCAGGTGGGCCCACAAGGCCGGAAAGAAATTTCCGGCCTTTTTTTATTATTTTATATTCATGGATGCATATTTTTATATTCTACATAGCCAAAAACTTGGACGTTTCTATTCTGGAATAACTACCCTTGACCCAAGCCAAAGACTTGAAAACCATGTCAATAAAATAATGGATTGATGTCTATCAATTAAAATTTATAATAAAAGGCCTTTAAAGTCTGGATTCAGGATGTAATTCACTCTTGTTAATCTTTTAAACTTGCAATTTTTTTCGGAGATCCTACACCAGGAGGTAAATCCAATACAGGATCGTCATTATCGGGAATACCTCCATCATCATCATCGTTGTTACCCTGATCCTCACAAACATATATTTTGATTACTTTGTAGATTATAAAAATATTAAGGATTAGAAATGGAATATAAAGTGGATGAGCAAGTATGTAATCAAGCATGTGATCGGAATATCAAATTAAAGAAATGATTAAGGGAAAATATAAACCAGATTTTATTTTATTTGTTTGACCTACAAATGGTTATAGTAATCTTGACTCTTAATTTTTAACAAAAACCTATTGTTTTTTTCAGGTAGCTTTTTTTACGATACTTTATCTTGACTTCTCTTTGTTTTCCTATTTCTCTTTGATATCTTCCTTTCGATTCAAAAATTCCCAAAATGACCTTTTTCTCCAAACGTGACTTGCACTTTCAGCTATTTGAAAACCATCAAATTCTTGACCTAACGAAGTACTCCTATTTTAAAGACCATAATAAGGAGACTTTTGAATTTGTCCTTGATGCTGCTGAAAAAATTGCGGAAAACCATCTTTATCCATTACTGACAGAAATGGACAGGAAAGAACCTCAATTGGTAAATGGTCAGATCAGGATTCATGAAGGCATGAAACGAATTATTCGCCAATTCGGAGAAGATGGGTGGATCAACGCTACTTTCTCCTATGAAGAGGGAGGCCAACAATTGCCCAATGTAGTTCATCAAGCAGCAGGATTTATTTTCCAAGCATCAAATTATTCCGCTTCTGTTTTTCCATTTTTGACTACAGGAGCTGCAAACTTAATCAGAACCTTTGGCAGCCAAGAGCTGATTGATAGATTCACACCCAACATGTACAATGGTAAATGGCAAGGCACAATGGCCTTGACAGAACCTGATGCTGGAAGTTCACTCTCTGATTTAAGTACTTCTGCTTTTCCTACTGAAAAACAAGGTGTTTATAAAATAAAAGGACAGAAGATTTATATCTCTTGTGGTGACCATGACGCCTGTGAAAACATCATTCATCTGATGCTGGTACGCATAGATGGAGCCCCACTTGGCACCAAGGGGATTTCTTTATTTGTAGTGCCCCAAAAATCTATCACTACAGGAGAATCAAATGATGTACTTACCCAAGGAATTTATCATAAAATGGGTTACAAAGGAGCTCCTATTGCACACCTGATGATGGGTACAGATGATTCTTGCGAAGGCTTTTTGGTAGGCGAAGCAAATAAAGGACTTTCTTATATGTTTCAAATGATGAATGAAGCGAGGGTTGGTGTAGGAATGAATGCCTGCGCCATCGGTACAGCTGCATATTATGCTTCATTATCTTATGCAAAAGATAGACCTCAAGGTAGAAAAATCATAGAAAAAGACCCCTCACTACCTCAAGTACCAATTATTGAGCATGCAGATGTCAAAAGAATGTTGCTTTTCCAAAAGTCTGTTACAGAGGGAGCCTTATCACTCCTGATATACTGTGCCAAACTAAGTGATCTCATACACGTCACTAATCAGAATGAGAAAGAAGACTTAACCCTACTTTTGGACCTTCTGACCCCTATAGCGAAATCTTACCCTTCAGAAATGGCATGCTTGACAACTTCGTCAGCTGTCCAAGTACTAGGAGGCGCAGGTTATACAACAGATTTTCCAGTAGAACAGTACTACAGGGAGGCCAGAATACACCCCATACATGAAGGGACAACAGGTATCCATGGAATGGATCTCTTGGGAAGAAAAGTGCTTTTAAAAGAAGGGAAAGCTTTGAAATTATTGTTATCAGAAATTAATGAAACAATAAAAATAGCGGCTAAAATGCCTTCTATCGAAGAAAGGGGGAAGTCATTGGCATTGAACTTGACAATAGCCCAAAAAACATTTGGAATTCTTTTCAATAAAGCCTCAGAGAATCCTGAAGCTTATTTAGCTGATGCAACATTATTTCTAGAAATGCTTGGAATTCTTGTGATATCCTGGCAATGGTTAAAACAAGGCATAATAGCCCAAAAAGCCTTAGATGAGAATAAAGGTTCCTCAAATTACTATCAAGGCAAACTAATGTGCCTCAGGTACTTTTTTGAGTATGAGCTTATAAAAGTAGAAGGGATATCGAAAAGGTTGATGTCAGAAGATCAACTAACAATAGATATGAAAAATGAATGGTTCTGATAATCAACGCTTAAAATCCAAGTTCAATATGGTTTCAATCAGGTTTTGTCTGGCAATTTGTTGAAAGTTATCATTACTAAAGTCAAGCTCCGGTAAAATCAAAATTCTGTCAAAATCTGCGTCCAATGCTTCATTTCCTGAAGTAATGAGGACACATTTCTTCCCATATTTTTTAGCCATTTGCAATAATTCATAACTACCCTTCCCTCCTTCTGATTGTGCATCATACCTCCCCTCACCTGTCAAAATGAAATCAGCCCATTTCACTTTTTCATCTATTCCCACTTGCCTAAAAAACCAATCTGCTCCCCTTTCAATTTGAATCGGAAAAAAAAAGGAAAGCCCAAAAGCAATCCCACCTGCAGCACCAAAACCATCCTTATCCTCAATTTTTTTCCCTGTCTTTTCAGAAAAAAGTTTTGCTAATCTTGTTAATAAGCTTTCAAATAATTCAATTTCTACGGGCAAGAGCCCTTTTTGGGGACCAAAAACAGGCACCGCTCCTTTCTCCCCGTAAAAAGTGTTTTCTACATCACAAAGAAAGGTGAAATGAACGTCATATTTTTTGATTGGTTTTTGGATATGAGCTACTTCTTTCAAGAAGTTGTCCGAAAAAAAGGAAAGTTGCCTCCCACTTTTATCTAAAAATACGTATCCTAAAGCTCCCAAAATGCCAAGACCGAGATCTACCGTAGCAGAACCTCCCAAGCCCAAAACAATATGAGTAGCTCCATTTTCAATAGCCCCAAGGATCAGCTCTCCAGTTCCGAAAGTGGTGGAAACCCAGGGGTTTCTTTCGTAATCTTTTAAATCTTTGATTCCCGAAACTGTGGAAACATCCAAATACGCAGTTCTTTTATCCTCTGTAAGAAAATAGTATCCTTTAGTCGGCCTTCCCAAGGCATCAAGACAGGTTTTGAAGTATTGCTTCAATCTCAAAGACTTGCCCAAAAGGTAACAAGTCCCATCTCCCCCATCAGCAATTGGAGAAAGGCTTAAAACTGCTTTTGGGTAATTTGTCTTTATCGCATTTGCAATTAACTCAGCGGCATCTTCTGCCTCTATAGTTCCTTTAAATGCATTTGGAGCGATAAGGACATTCATAATATCATGCTTTGACTTTCATTCTTTCAAAATAATCTATCGTAGCTGCCTTGACTTTTGGAGCCAAATAAATGGTGGAAATCATAGTTGGAATCGCCATGATGGCATACATTCCATCTATAAAGCTCACAACTACTTCCAAAGAAACTACTGCCCCTGCCACAATAGTTACCAAGTAGAAATAGTTATAGTACGCAGCTTTTTTTGTTCCAAAGAGATAGATAAAACACTTGTGCCCGTAATAGGAATACGTAAACATGGTGGATAGGGCAAAAACAAGTACAGCCATCATCAAAAGGTATTTTCCAAATCCTGGTAACGCCATTTCGAAAGCTGATAAAGTAAGCCTAACACCATCATTTTCTGTGGACTCCCATACACCCGTCAGTAATATCACCAAAGCTGTAAGTGTACAAACTACAACCGTATCAATGAAGGGACCCAACATGGCAATCAATCCTTCCCTTACGGGTTCATTATTTTTGGACGCTCCATGAACCATAGGCGCTGTACCAATACCTGCTTCGTTTGAGAATGCTGCTCGCCTTGCTCCGATCACTATCACTGCTCCTATAGCACCTCCCATGGCTGCTTCTCCGGTAAAGGCGTCTTTAACAATCAACCACAGCATATCCGGTACTGCTCCAATATACTGGAACATGATGATAAGAACAGTTACAAAATATAGAGCAACCATAAACGGCACCAACCTTGAAGCTACCAAGGCAATTCTCTTTATTCCACCCAATATCACTACTGCAACTATCAACATCATAGAAATACCCAAAATCCATTTAGTCGTTTCTCCTGTATCCAAATCATAAGGCACTAAAAGAACAGATCTTAAAACTGCTGTAAGCTGATTGGCTTGAAAAATCGCAAGTAGTCCCAAAACTCCGGCAACAGAGAATAAAACAGCTAATGGCTTCCATTTTTTACCCATCCCCTCCTCTATTACATACATAGGTCCACCCTGAACTTCACCAGTATCATCCTTTCCCCTGTACATGATAGATAGGCTACAGGAGAAATATTTGGTGGCCATACCTACAAATGCAGACATCCACATCCAAAAAATTGCCCCTGGACCACCCATGTTGATGGCAATCGCCACTCCACTGATGTTTCCTAAACCTACCGTTGCAGCAATTGCTGCTGAAAGCGCTTGGCGCGAACTGATCTGACCAGGAAGCTTATCGTCATCATATTTTCCACTCACCAAGGTAATAGCATGACCAAGGCGACGAAATGGCAAAAATCCTGAATAAGCAAAAAGAACAAAACCTCCACCCATCAACAAGATAAGCATAGGGGTATCCCAAATCCAATTACTGAAACTTACTATAAAATCTCCCATTAATTTTATCTATTAAAAAGCCATATTAAAGGCATTTTTTTGAAAAGACAAGCTCGCGATATAAATAAGTCATTTTAACAAACTCAATGGTACAAACCTTTCCAATAAGATAGGTCTAAAATGAAAAAGCGACCACCCAGATTGGTGATCGCTTTCGTTTACATTTTTCAATTTCATCATCCTTATGGCATTTTTCTTAAAAAAATACTTTTACCAATCCACTTTAGGAGACCTGTAAAAATTGATACCCTCACTTTCCCAACGCTTACCATGCCTTGCTACCCTATTGGCAAAACTATTCCAATCACGTTTTTCTTTTGGAGACCATGCTACTTCTGCTATGGCTGCTAACCTTGGGAACGTCAGGAACTCTATATCATCCCTGTTGGTGACTGTTTCTGTCCACAAAGGAGCCTCTACCCCTAAGATATGTTCTCTTTTTATTTTTTCATCCAAAGTGGTTGGATCCCAATTGTATGCCTCATCCAACTCAATGGTTGCCGCCCAACTCAAACCAATATGTGTTGTGGAATCATATTTCATATCCAAATAAACCTTTGTAGCCGGCGAAATGAGGACTTTGGCTCCTTGCTCTATTGCCATTACTGCATTTTCTGATTTGGCCCAGTATTGGGCAACTGATGTTGGTAAAAGCTGTGCGTGAGCTACTTCATCCCAGCCCAAAGTTCTCTTTCCATATTTTGTCACCAAATCTTGAGCCTTTTCAATGAAGGGTATATAATCTTCCATTTCAGTCACATGAGATTCATCCCCTCCAATATGAAAAAATGGACCTGGAGTGATTTCAGATATTTCCCTGATCACATCTTCTACAAACTGATATGTTTCCGGTCTATTTGTATCTAAGGTGCTAAAACCAACCTCAGTACCTGTATAAAGTGGAGTTGGCTGACCTGCTACCCCCATTCTAGTCCTCTCCGTGGCAACTGCTCCTTCTTCCGGAACTTTGATACCTGGGTTGAGTTCACCATATGCAGCCAAAGCTGAATTAGTATGTCCGGGCATGTCTATCTCTGGGACTATGGTCATATGACGTTCCATAGCATACCTGACAATTTCCTTGTAATCTTCTTGAGTATAATATCCTCCAGCTTCACCTCCCACCTGAGTGCTGCCTCCTATCTCTGTCAGCAGAGGCCAGGATTTAATCTCTATTCTCCATCCTTGATCATCGGAAAGATGCAGATGTAAATGATTAATTTTATACTTACTGATTTGATCTATCAAATGCTTAACCTCATCGACCGGGAAAAAATGACGTGCTACATCCAACATCATTCCCCTATACTCATATTCAGGATGGTCTTCAATCATTCCAGCAGCAATTGTAAATTGGGGGTTGGGACCAAAATCTCTATTCTCTACTGAAGGAATAAGCTGTACCAAAGTTTGTGTTCCCCAAAAAATCCCGGCGGCTGTTTTACCAGTGATGGTAATTTTTTCTGATGCAACTTCCAACGTATACCCCTCTTCCGGAATAACTGAATTTGGACTCAAGACAAGCTCAATCACATTTTCAGAAACCCCCTCTTCAAAGTCTACTTCTAAGCTGGTTAATGATTTCAATTGCTGACGCAAAAATTGAGCTTCGTTTGAAAGTTCAGGTGAAGAAGTGATTTTCGTTCCTGCTTTAATAGTAAAATACCCATCAGCATCTGCCATTGAAACAGGAATAGGGATAATTGCATATTGACTCAGGTCTGCTTTTGGACCAGAATTACAGGATAAAAATATCATTCCGGAAAATATCAGGGCAAAACTCTTGAAAAGGTAATTATTAAGTTTCATACAGAGTGGTTTTAAGTTCATTTTTACACTCAAACTTAATTAATTTTTTTTCATAAGTATTTACCGTTTAATTAAAAGTTAGTAAATCGACAAATTTTATCCATTTATCCTCAAAATCTTCCATATTTCCGAAAGGGCAGATTCAATCATGCGGCCTAGCAGATTTTTTTAATAAATTAGAAAGTTGAAATTATTAAAAATCAATAAAAATATTCAGAGAATGGAAAAAGAGGAGTTGCCAAAGATAGATGGTACAAGAAGGAATTTCATCAAGGCATCTGCTACGGCACTGGCAGGTTTCTATTTTGTACCGAGGCATGTTTTAGGAGGACCTGGCTTTATCGCTCCTTCAGATAAATTAAGAGTGGCAGGTATCGGTGTTGGTGGAATGGGAGGAAATGACGTAAGGGGAGTCTATGCAAGCGGAAAGGCGGACTTTGTAGCTCTCTGTGATGTGGATGACACAAGGGCAAAACAAAGCATAGAGGCTCACCCGAAAGCTAAATATTATAGGGATTACAGGGAAATGATGGATAAAGAATCTGATAATATAGATGCAGTCACTGTGTCTTCGCCAGATCATATGCATGCTGTACAGGCAATGGCTGCCATGAAGCTGGGAAAACATGCCTATGTCCAGAAACCTCTCACTCATGATATATATGAAGCAAGAAAGCTTACTGAGGCTGCTGATCAATATAAAGTAGTAACCCAAATGGGTAATCAGGGTTCTTCCGGTGAAGGTGTCAGAAAAATGGTAGAATGGTATAATGCCGGACTTATTGGAGAAGCGACGAGAGTTTATTGTTGGACAGACAGGCCTGTATGGCCACAAGGTATCCCATGGCCTGAGGCCACAGCTACTCCACCATCGGATTTGGATTGGGATTTATGGTTGGGTACTGCCCCTTATAAAGATTATGTGCCTAACCTAATTCCTTTTAATTGGAGAGGATGGTGGGATTATGGCACAGGTGCATTGGGTGATATGGCATGCCATATCATGGAGCCTCCATTTAGAGTCTTGGGACTTGGATATCCTGAGTCTGCAGAGTGTAGTGTGGGTTCTGTTTATGTAGGTGAATTCCAGAGAGGATATTTCCCTGAAAGCTGTCCCCCTTCATCACATATAACGCTGAGGTTTAAAAGAAACGGAAAAGAAGACTTGCAATTCCATTGGATGGATGGTGGGATACAACCAGCCCGTCCCGAAGAATTGGGCCCCAATGAAGTGATGGGAGATGGAGGGAATGGAGTTATCATAGAGGGTACAAAAGGAAAAATGATGTGCGGAACTTATGGCCGAGATCCAAAATTGTTACCTACATCCCTTACCAATGACATCAATGTACCTGAAACGGAGTATAGGGTACCAGGTGGTGATCGAGGACATTACAACAACTGGGTGGAAGCTTGTATTGAAGGTTATGGAAGTGACGCATATAAAAAGCTGAGTTCTCCATTCTCCGTTGCAGGACCATTGACTGAGTCTGTATTGATGGGTAACCTGGCCATAAGAAGCTATGATTATAGGGTTCCACAAGACGGAAGCACAAATCGATTTGATTATCCTGGCAGAGGAATAAAACTGGTATGGGATGGCCCCAACATGAAAATAACCAATTTTGAACCTGCCAATCAATTTGTCCGCAGAGAATATCCAGAAGGATATAGCTTATAATGGATCCAAAATTAAAAATCCCCTTGGTCTTACATCAAGGGGATTTTTTTATGAGTGTAAGACTTATTGCGGATCAAACCCCAAACCGGCAGCATTTAGCATCTTAGCATATGCTGTTTTTCTTTTAGCAGCCAGTTCGTTGAGCGTTTGTTGTGCCTGAAAAAGACTGACCTCACGTGCATTGACCAAGAATAAAGAACTTTCACCAATTTCAAACCTTGTCATTTCACCATCAAGCAGTCTTTGCAAACCAGTTACATTATTACTGAAAGTAACAAGTTGCTGCTCGACGGTTTCGAAATTGAAAATTTCTGTTTCCAATTTATTTCTCAGCTGAATGAATTTCAAATCCCTTTGGTAATTTTTGAAGTCCAATCTTGCTTTTGTGAAACCAAGATTACCTCTTTCCCTTCTCAAAAATAGTGGCGTGGAAAAGGTCAATCCCCATTTGTAATCATTGACAAAAAAGGAGTTCTCAGGAAGTGTATTTATAGAAGTTGTGAGGAAATTATAATCTACTTTAAGCACTGGCTTGAGCATTTCGGCTCTAAACCTCCTTTCAACTTCTAAGTTTGAGATATCAAAATCTGTCAACTGTAACTCGGGATGACTGTCTACGTACTCTCTCAATGCTTCCGTATTGTAATCAAAAACAAAAGGATCTAGAACATCTTCCGGGTAAACACCAACCAGGAGGTCTGCTGGAGTTTCTTCAGAATCCCAGAGGAAGGTATTCAGCATTTGGGTGGATTGAAAGAAATTGATTTCCGCTTGTTGAAACCTGTACTGTCTATCCATGACTTGGGTATATGCTTCAACGGTATCGATGGCAGGAAAGTCCCCCTGAATAAAGCTTTCTTTTATCATTTCAAAACGCATCTCAGCCAGCCTAAGTCCTTCGCTGACCACCTGTAAATTATTGTAATCTGCAGCCCACTGCCAATAACTATCCGTGGCATCAAGGTATAGATCATTAAGGATTAATTCTCTTTCAGCTCTTGTAGCATCCCTATAAATCTGAGCTTGCCTCAAGGCAGCTCTACGTCTATCTATGAATAAACCTTGACCAACATTGACTGATGCCCCTAAAGCCAAGAGACCACTATCAGGTACTCTTTGTTCTGGGTTTAAAAATGCACCCCGATTCTGTTCACCCACACCCTTAAGCTCTACACCACCCCAGGTTGGAACAACTACTCCCGCTGTTCTGCGATCATAATAGTCCGTTTCATTGTACCTTTTAGCATTGATATCCATAAATGCAACAGGGTCAAACCCACCTCTAGCAGAAAGAAGCTCTTGGTCTCCAAACCTCAATGTTACATCAGCCTGTTTAGCTACAGGGTGATAATCTCTTACCCAAAGCATGTATTCCTCATAGGTCAACATCTCTTGGGCATGGGTACTAACAATAAATCCAAATGCTATAATTGATAAAATCAGCCGCATGTTATAGTATTACTTTTTACGGTTTTCAATTTTTTGCCTGTCTGTATAGTAATCAGGTGGGAAACCGTTGAGTTGTCGCCATATTTCATACCAAAGCGGTACATCATTGAGTAAAGCAATTCCATCTGCACCCGAGCCTATTCTCAATGCTTCCGGCCAAGGTTTGTCCTGAGGATCTTCTACTACTAGAATTCTATACCTGCCATTAGGACCTGCAAAATTATCAATAGCATGCACAACACCTCCAAAAGTACCATTTGTTATCTGAGGCCATCCGGAGAATACGATCGCTGGCCATCCATCAAATATAAACCTCACTCTATTTCCAATACGCATCAATGGAAAATCTACAGGTGAAATATACATCTCAACTGCAAGTTGGGCATTGGCAGGTAAAATACTGATAATCTCAGCACCTTCTTTGATTGTTTCTCCAATACCTACTTGAATAGCCCTAGTGATGTATCCCTCCTGCGGAGCTAGAATATACCTGAATCCCGTTCTGACCTCATAATTTGAGAATTGATTTTCCAACTTGGTGGCAGTGGCTTCAGCATCATATCTTGAGGAAAGCGCCTCGTACATATCCGCAGATGATTTGGCCATCCTATCCCTAAAATCATTGTCAATGGCATTCAACTCTATATATGCCGCTATTCTAGCATTTTGACTTTTCAAAAGATCGTTTTCTGTAGCAATCAAATTTGCTTGCACTTCTTGAAAAGCTGATTCTCTTTGTTCAAAATCTGTCAGAGACCTTAGACCTTCCTCATACAAGTTTCTCGCACGGCGCAACTGATCTTCACCGATTTTGAAGTTTACTTTTGCCTGCTCAAACCTGATACTATCAGAAATAACCTGAAGTTCTGCCATCCTCAAACGATTTTCAGCCTGCTCTTTTCTTAAAACATTGTTTTGTTTTAAAGCATCGATTTGAACTTCGAGAGATTTTACTTTTTCAGAATATGACAAAGCTGCTAAATTTTTCGCATCAACCTGAAGCCTTGTCCTTTCCAAAAGTTGAGGATCAAAGTAATCATCTTTAATCTCCGAAATTCTTAATACGGTATCTCCTTTTTGTACGTAATCACCTTCTGCTACGTACCAATTTTCAATCCTTCCAGCAATAATAGAATGTACCGTCTGAGGTCTTTGATCTGGCCTTAATGCTGTTACAAAACCACCTGACCTGACATTTTGGGTCCAAGGTAAAAACAAGAACAAAAAACCACCTATCATGGCCCAAACCAAAATCCTTATTCTCTTTTTTGCCTCATCTTGGGGATAAGACATTCCCATGCTCTTATACTTATTGAAAGTAACTTTCTCCCCAATTTTATTTTGCGAAATGTCTATCATAACTTATTGGGTTATCTCTTTTTACCATCTAAATACACCTTTGAATCTCCATCAAATTTCAATTTACCTTGATGAAGTTCTATCACTCTTGGGAACATATCGATAATTTCTTCTTCTTCTGCAACCAAGATGACTGTCCAGTCTTTTTCTAGTATATATTTCATTATCCTTTCTCTATCCTCACTTTCAAAAGGCGAAATAATATTCTCAAGCAACAATGCCTTAGGATTATTAACAAGGCATCTGGCAAGGATAATCTTACTGATTACCAACCTACTGAGATTCTTTCCTTCAGGTAACAACTTAGTTTCCCAATCATCATGAAGCTTGAATATATATTCCTTAAGCCCTACAAGTTCTATTATTTCACGGACGTGTTTCTCATCAACGTCTTTTTGTAAGGTAATATTTTCATATATAGTACCGTGAAAAATCGACTGATAAGTAAGACTGTCTCCAATAAAACTCCTCAACTTATCTAGATTCATAGTATCAATAGGGAGACCGTTGACTATGATTCTACCACGATACTCTCCGTAGAGCCCTGCCATCAAATTCATCAAAGTACTCTTGCCACTTCCACTATTACCAGTGAGGACCACTTTTTCACCTGGCCTCAGTTCAAATGTGAGATCATTGATAATATCAAAATCTGACATATTATTCTTGTAGCTCAAATTTCGAACATCAAAGTGAAGGCCTGCATTATCGGAAGTAAGGGATTTTTCGGTACCTGATGTCCTTTCCATAGGAAGATCCATAATCTGACCTATTTTCTCTGTAGCTACCAGCGTATCGTACACAGTCTCCAAAGATAGAATGACTTTTTCTACGGAACTTACAATTAAAATGATGATAACTTCAGCAGCAATAAACTGGCCTATACTAATTTGATCATCTATCAATAATATACTACCGACTACCAATAGCGTCGTTACGATCAAAGCCTTAAAAACAATCATCACTTTATATTGGAGCACGAGGACCGCAAAGTGCTTATTCCTGAAATCCACATAAGATTCCAGCAATTTATCTATAGTATTGAATGGTAATTTGGAATTTCCGGCCAATTTGAAGGTGGCCATAGTTCTACCTATTTCTTCAAGCCAATATGCGGTCTTATATTTTTGGGTAGAAACTTTCAGGTTTGTTTCCATACCTCTAGGGCTAGTATAATAGAAGATTACAGCTACGAGGGCCAGAAGAATTACCGAGAAAATAACGAAGAAAACATTGTAAAGAGCCAATAGGATCATTCCAAAAAAGATCTGTACTGTAGCAAATGAAAAATCAATTAAGATCTTTGCCATACCTTTTTGGAGATTGACAGCATCAAAAAATCTATTGACCAATTCTGGTGTATGTTTTTCCTGTAATGCATCCAGTTTCAACCTTGGCAACCTGTAAGCAAAACTAAAACCGGTTTTAGTAAATATCCTTTGTTCAAGTTTCTCCGTGAGATACAACTGGGAAATTTGCAAAAACCCACCGAAAGTAATTCCGATAGCCACTACTAAGACCATTATCAGCCATGCCGTACTTACTCGACCTCCAAGAACAAAATTAACTATGGCTTGGATGCCTAGTGGAAGAATCAAAGACACGCCACCGTTGAGCAAGGAATAGAAGTATATCGCATATACTTCCTTTTTTTCTTCTTTAAGGAGTTTGAAAAACCTCCTTAGAGGGGTGATGGTATAATCAATTTTCATTTTCTATGGTTTTGAAAACTAGGTTATTGAAAAAATCTATTCTCCTTTCGTCTCCGGGTTGATACTCCGTCAATGCAGGCAAATGTCGGGAATAATAAGACTGCATAAGACTGGATTCCATCACTGTGGAAACCAATGTTTTTGGAAACTCAAACCTTGGATTAACTTCAAGGACTAGGTGGGCAATTCTTTCACCTAACTTGTGGTAATGATTGAAAAAACCTTTTTTATATTCTTCATCAACCTCTTTTGTCATAATGGCCTTTGTTGCTTCGTCGGTCAATAGTCTTCTAAGTTGAACAGGATCTATAAAATCGTTTTGGGTGAAGATAGGCCCTTTAACCAAAATTTTTATAGCTATTTTCAATTTTTTCCGTGAATCAGTCAAATTGGCGGTAGCGTAAACAAGATTTTGTTCCAAATAACCCCAATACCATGAGGTGAGGAAAAGCAAAAGTTTGTGCTTATTATCAAAATACCTATAAATAGCAGATTCGGTACAGCCCACATTCATTGCCAATTTTTTGAAAGTAAAATGTTCAAAACCCAAGTCAATCAAAAGAACTAGACTTTGAGAAATTATTTCCTTTCCCAAATCAGAGCTGAAGGGGTCTTTAATGTAGATATTCGGGTTAATATCTACTCTTATTTTCTGAAGGATTCTTTCCATTCGGTTTTTTTCAAAACAAAAGCATAACGGTAAGAGCTTACCAAAAGTTTATGCAAATATTCAAAAAGTTTGTAATACTCACTAAAACAGTTCTTAAAAATATTCAAGCAATTATAAGAACGGATTCATTTCCCAATGGAGCGGTTATTTTTTCGGTGCTGAATCCGCCAGCATAAAAGCTACAACAATCCTATAAACATAGGATGTCACTCCGTATCAAGGATAAATTGAAAACAAAGAAACATCAATTTAAAATTTCCTAAAAATTACGAATAGGTTAAGAAATACCAATTGTCGTATGACGACAATTGGTGGTGGTGTCACTGTGGTAGATTTAAATTTCTAAACCTTAATTATCTACCAAAATGAAAACAACATTACAATTTATGATTTGGGCAATCTGCTGCTCTTTACTGTTTGAGAACCCTATTTTTGCACAATCTGCTTCAGCTTCACTCTTTGGAGTAGTTCGATCAGCAGAAGGTGAAACATTACCAGGAGCCAATGTAATTATCAAAAATGAGTCTACTGGTTTTACAACGGGTGCGGTTACCAATTTAGATGGCCGATTTCAGATCAATCAAATTCCGCTTGGAGGCCCTTACAGTGTAAAGGCTTCATTTGTAGGTGAGGGAAGTTTGGAAAAAAAAGGTTATCAACTGAATCTTGGAGACCAAGTAAGAGTTGATTTTGATTTACGGGATGGTGAGGGAACATTGGAAACAATAGTTATCAGTGCCGACGACTATGCACCAAACAGGGTTTCCCCCATAGGATCGGGAACAAGGCTTGGTATGACTGAGATTAAATATATGCCTACGAATGGACGTAGTTTCCAGGATTTAGCCAACTTAGCTCCTACTACCTCACCTGGAGGATCATTGGCTATTGGCGGTACTAGAGTAAGTTCTACAGCTATTACTCTAGACGGTGGCAACCAAAGGTTTATGATGAACGGAGGGTTAATTTCACAGTATACGGTTTCAATGGAGGCTATCCGGGAATACGAAATAACCACCAACGAATATAATGTCATGGAAGGCCGTCAAGGTGGTGGTGCCATCAATGTGGTGACCAAGTCTGGAACCAATGAAATGTCAGGTTCCGCATTTTTCTTCAATAGAAATCAAGCACTCACAGCAGATCAGGACTATATAGGAAGGCCAATCAATGATTTCAATGTGAATCAATATGGTTTTTCATTAGGTGGTCCTATCATCAAGGATAAATTACACTTTTTTGCTGCTTTGGATTTTGAAGACAGAAGTGAACCATTTGCAATTATAGATGTAAGAGATTCCCAAACCGAAAGATTGGAACAAATCACACAGCAAAGTTTAGACAGGTTTATCAATATCCTTGAAGAGCGATATGGCTTAGACCCCAACAGACAACAAACAGGGTTATTTAACAGAAGACCTACCAACAGAACAGTTTTCGCCAAACTCGATTGGCAAATCAACGAAACCCATAAACTAACCTTTCGAAACAATTTCTTTTGGGGAGAAAATGAATTTGTCATTGGTGGTGATGCCACGGCCTTAGCTGACTCTAGAGGAGACATTAAAATTTTCGGTGCCAATAGTCAACTGGCATTGAGATCTACATTTTCTTCAAAACTTACCAATGAATTGAAGCTTCAGTATTTACGTGCACAGAGAGATTTTCCAGCAAGATCATTTGCACCCAGAGGTTTTGTAGGAATTGAATCTTTTCAGGAAGATGGAACTAGGTTATTTAGACAATTCCAATTTGGCGGTAATAGAATTGCTCCAGAGGAACAAGGAGAGCAACAATTTCAGTTGATCAACACTACTTATCTACAGACTGGTAAAATCTTTTGGACCTTCGGGACAGACAATATGGTAACTTTTACCAACACCCTAAACACCAACGAACAAGGTGGCCTATTCCAATTTGCCAGTCTTGATGCCCTAGAGGAAGGCAGGGCTTTCCAGTATTCTAGATTGGTACCAAACGCACCTGATGGAAGATACGCCCCAAAACTAAGACAGACTGCTTTGGATTTGTCTGCTTTTGTTCAGGCAGAGACCAGCCTCACAAACAAACTAAGTGCAATGTTAGGCTTGAGGTGGGATGCAACTGTTTTTATGACCACTCCTGATTTCAACCCTCTCGTGCAAAGTGAACTAGGCAGAAGAACTGACGTGGTTGCAAGAGATTACAATAATATTCAACCTAGATTCCAATTGACCTATGACTTCAATGAAGATCAAAGAAATGTCTTGAAGTTCGGTATAGGAGGATATTCAGCCAACATTGTGCATTGGGCACAATTATCCAACATCCTGCAATCAGGTACAATTCTAACAGACCTTTTACTTACTGGCGCAGATGTACCTACCCCCAATTTCCCCAATTATATAGCTGATCCTTCTACTGTGCCAGGAGTTCCAGTGGGAGGAACAGGAAGATCTCCATACATTAATTTGATCGGTGAAGATTTTGAAGCACCATACACATGGAAAGGAAATTTGGCTTATAGAAGATTTATGACCAATGAATTTTACCTTGGTGCAAACGCCTATTTTGCAAGAACAATTAATAACTACAGGTATCAGGACCTCAACTTAAGGGAGGATTTTGCTTTCAATCTAGCAAATGAAAATAATAGAGGTGTATATGCCAATCCTGACCAGATCACTCCTGTCAACCTTAATAACCCAGGAGTAGTGGTATATCCCATAAACCCGTCAGTAGTCAATGCAAATGAAAACCTGGGAAGGGTTTTGGAACTTAACGGTGATTCCGATATATGGCAGAGGGGAATTATTTTCGAATCAGGCTATATATTTCGTAAGGGCGGAAGCATCACTGGTACTTTCACAGTCAATAGGACAGAGGACAATAATTCATACAATTGCTGTATTGCCAGAACATCAGTGCTAACAGCAATAGTAGATGATCCAAGAGATCTAGCAGCCAATAGAGGAGGTGCCAATACTGATTTTAGACATAAAATTGTTTTGTTCGGTACTTCACCAGCTTTCAAAAACATGAGGATTTCAGCTCGATACGTGGGCCAGTCTGGACTGCCTTGGTCACCTTTGGTTTTTGGAGATATTGTAGGTGATGGAGCAGGACTTTTGATCAATGCCAACAAGAGAGCGTTTATTTTTAACCCAGAAACAATTAGAGCAAATCCAAATGCTACTCCGTTTGAAACGCTTATCGCAGAAGGGATGGAGGGAGTACTCGGAAATTCTGATAATATAGCACGTGGACTGCTTATAGATAATTTAGGAGAGATTGCTCCAAGAAATGAAATCTACAATCCCTTCTGGCATAATGTGGACGTCAGGTTCACATTTAATATTGATAATACTATCATAAAAAATATGGGAAAAGGTAACTTAGAACTCATAGCTGAAGTATTCAATTTTACCAACCTGCTAAATTCAGAATGGGGTGGTGCACCAACAGTTCCTGGAGGTAATCAGGTATTACTTCAGACCCTGGGCCTTGATCCAATTGCACTACAACAGGGCAACCCTCAGTATGCTTATCGGGTGAACCCTACCTTTGGAGAAACGGTAAGAGCAAATCCTCCCTACCAAGTACAGATTGGAGCACGTTATACTTTCTAATATCAACAGAATATCAAGTTTCAAGAGCTGCTAGTTTAGCAGCTCTTGTTTTTTTACCTTCATTTCTAAAGTTAAAATTGAAGGTAATATGCAATTAGAAACTTGGAGAAATTGATATGTGTAATGGACCACTTCATGTAGGGTTAATGTTAATATAACTTTCTAAAAATTTAATATTCCCTTTACAGTGCATGGTGTTTTATAAACTAATTTTAGACTCATTTAAGTATGAAATTATTATGGAACCTTTAACCGAATTGATTTGCACAGCTGGAGAAAAGATCAGAATCTTACAACTTAATCCACTTAAAGAAGAAAGTCCAAAACTCATTTGGGTCAAAAAAGGAATAGCCAAAATATTTGCCATCAATGACAGCGGCGTAAAAGTGAATACCGATTTGATTTTTGAAGGGGAGTTTTTTTTGAGTTCCAGTGCTAATTATAAAAGTCAAGACCTATTTTTCTTAGAAACCCTTAAGTACTCTGAAATGGTCAGTATTCCATTAAGCTACTTAAATTCATCCCAGGTAAATGGGCTTTCAGAAAAATTAATCTACTGCTATAACCAAAGACTACAAAGAATACACCAACAAAAAGCCAAAAACCACGACCTGGATCTCGTAGACAGAATTCTTTATCTACTGGTAGATTTTTGCAGAATTTATGGTTTCAAAGTTGGGGAAAACTATGTGATGCCAAATTTTTTCACTCATGATGATTTGGCCAGCATGTTGAAGACATGCCGGCAAAATATCACATCAAGTCTGAATGAGCTGAAAAGAGCAGACTTACTTTTTTATAACCGTAGAGAAATAAGATTTGAAAAGAGTATATTTGAAGGCAGTAAAGCAGTTCAAGAATCTGTTTATTTTGAGAGTAACATCGAATCGATATGCTGAAAAAAATCCTGATTTCCATAATGGCCATAGCTATTATTATTGCAGTTGTATACACTTTCGGGCCAAGAGAGAGGATTCAAAGTCTAGATGGTGAATATCCAAAAATGCCTTCCAGGATCGCTGAGATCGAATCTTATGTCTTTTCAAAAAATGATACTGTGCAGGGTCTCAAGCCTGGCAATGAAGCAAAAATCATTTGGGCAGATAGTATACACAAAAGCAAAACCCCCTACTCTATTGTTTATGTTCATGGATTTGGAGCGAGCGAAAGAGAAGGAAGCCCTGTCAACCGTGAACTGGGCAAACATTTTGGAGCTAACGTTTACCTCCTACGTCTTCCTGAACACGGGATTTCGCGACCTGACGCATTTAAGCATCTAACAGCCCAAAGCTTACTAGACGAAGTCAGAGAAGCCTATATGATAGGGAAAAGCTTGGGTGATTCCGTGATTGTGGTAGGCACATCCATGGGTGGAGCCTTGTCACTTGTACTTGCATCAGAGCGGCCTGACATGAAAGCTTTGGTGCTTTACTCTCCCGCAATCAGAGAAGGAGGTGATGCATTAGAACAGTTTTTCCGTCCATGGTCTAAGTATCTAGCCGAAAATTTTATATATGAAAATGGAGTGATCAATACACCACGAGAGGGAGATAAAGCAAAATACTGGTCTGAACAATATCATGTCAATTCCTATTCAAGTCTGGCAGTTTTGTTAAGAAGTAAAATGAATGAAGAAACCTTCAAAGATGTAAACCAACCTCTTTTCTTAGGATATTATTACAAGAATGACGAGGAACAGGATTTTGTGGTTTCTGTCCCAAAAATGCTTGAGATGTACGAAGCGGTCTCTACACCTGAAGTAGCTAAGAGAAAAGTAGCTTTTCCAGAATCAGGCGACCATGTAATAGCTTCCGATATTACTTCGGAGGACTGGGAAGGTGTGCTCAATGAAACCATAGACTTTTTGGAAAATGTAGCTAAAGTCAGGAAAAACCCAGCAAATAAAACAGATGAGTTAAAGGAAGCAGCCTAATCAGTGCTTTCCAAAATCTCTTTGCCCAGCAGTAATAGCCAGATCAAGCACATTTTGTCTTGGAGGTAATGGACAGGTTGCGTAGGAAGTATAAACACAAGGTGGATTATATGCTTTATTGAAATCCAGAATTATTTCGTCAGTAGAAAAATCTCGGTCTACATACATATATCTACCTCCTCCGTAGGTTTGATCTCCACTGGTATTATCTGCAAACATTAAAAATAACTCCAGATCATCCGGATTTGCCAAAGCATCGATTCTATATTGTTTTCCTTCAATTTCAAATTCAACATAGCCCGAAGAAGCATTGGGAGTCACTTGTCCAACTACATTTGTAATCAATACTTCTTTAACTGGCTCGTAAGAAATAAATTTTGCTTTTACTCTCCATTTCAAATCCACCGGAAATCTATCTACACCCTCAAATTCCAGTACATCTTTGGCATTAAGGTCACGAAGTCTGACGGCAAAGCCATCCCCTCTTTTTATGATATTCCAATGAAGGCTCATAAACTCCATATGTCCGTCAAAACCATTTGCCAAGTCAAAAACAAGAATATTTTCCTGTATTTTATTACCATCCAATAACACCCCCTCCAAAACTGGTTCAAAATAGACTTTATCGTTGACCAAAGTAAAAGACCCTATCTCTTCAGGGAAATCTTGTGCATGAATTTTGAGGTCAACATCACCCGTCCCAAAGCTGTTAGTACCATATTCTAGCCAGTGCAAACCTATGAGATTGAGCCAGCTTTCGTCAGAACGTAAGAATTCCATTTGACTTTGATGCCAAGAATTCACTTCTTCTAGATGTGCTTCAGCTGAAATTTCAGACTCTTGGCTTGACTTACAAGAAGCCAGTCCCACTAATATTATTGTATAAATCAGTATTCTTTTCATTCAAATATTATTCATGGCCGAATATAAACAGTTTTTAAACCTCTAAAATACTCTTAATGCTAATTTGCAAGATTATGTAAGTTTTACACAATAAAAATAATCAAATTGTTAAATATTAATCCTAAACCTGAGATACCTATGCAGAAATTACGACTTGTAATCCTTTTTCTTTTTTCATTTAGTCTTCATACAAAAGCTCAAATTGGAATCGGCGCTGAGAAACCAGAAAATGCAAAAATGCTATTTGACGGAAGTAGGGAAATGTTAGACGAAAAATGGACTTATTGGGATGGCCCCAGATTAGCAGCAGAATTGCCAATCAAATGGCAAATCGTAAATGATCCTATAGATGGGGGAACTGTCATGAGCAGTAATGATCCTGGTGGTGCCGGAGGAAAATATGGTGCCGCAGATATTGTGACAAAAGATGAATTCAAAGACTTTAGGCTTCATGTGGAATTTTTGGTAGAGGAGGAAGGTGGTAATTCCGGTGTCTATCTTCAAAACCGGTATGAAATTCAGATCCTTGACGGAGATTATGGTCTTCATGGAATGGCCGCAATCATCAATGAGCATTTACCTTCGCAAGAGGCTTACAATGGAACTGGTAAGTGGAATGCCTATGATATTAATTTCAAGGCTGCGCGCTTTTCGGAAGGAATATTAACTGATAAAGCAAGGGTCACCATTTATTTTAATGGAAAAAAAATCCACGAGGACAAAGAAATCCAACAAGTCTGGGGAGGACCAAATTCAGGAATTGATGGAGGCAATAATGGTGGAAAAGGAATCACTGATCGTCCAGGAGGTATAAAGCTTCAAGCTGAAGGACACAGTGTGCTTTTCAGAAATATTTGGATCGTAGAGGACGACAAAAAAAATAAAGGAACGGATTTTTAGGACATATTAAATGATAGAAAATTTTTACCAGCAATGTCAGCCGTGTCCGACAAACAGATGGTTTTACAATATGTTGGTATCAGATATTTTTTCTATTTGTTCTAAAGTATTTTTAATATTAACTAAACAAGTCTATTGGTGAGAAGGCAGAAAATCATGTAATAGAAAATAAAAATGCTGGATTACGGGAAATCCAGCATTTTTATTTTGAGAAATACCATAGCAAAAGTCAAGGATATTTACTGATTCTTTAAGATTTGACTATCTTTGCACCTCTAAATTTTAAAAAGCAATCCATGATTTCAGTAGATAACCTAACGCTCAAGTTTGGCAAAAGAACCTTATTCGAAGATGTTAATTTAAAATTCACACCGGGGAATTGTTATGGTGTGATCGGTGCCAATGGAGCAGGAAAGTCGACATTTTTGAAGATCCTATCCGGTGATCAGGACAGTACTTCGGGAAGAATCAACATTACACCTGGTCAAAGGATGGCTGTATTGAAGCAGAATCACTTTGAGTTTGATGAGGTAGAAGTACTCAAGACTGTTATCATGGGGCACAAAAAGCTTTATTCTATCATGGCAGAAAAAGATGCCATTTATATGAAAGAAGATTTTTCAGAAGCCGATGGAATCAAGGCTTCTGAACTAGAGGCGGAATTTGCAGAAATGGATGGATGGAATGCTGAGTCAGATGCAGCTTCTATGCTTTCTGGACTTGGTATTCCTGAAAATCTGCATTATATGCAAATGAAAGAACTTGCAGGAAACCAGAAAGTAAGGGTATTGTTAGCACAGGCTCTTTTTGGAAATCCTGATATTCTCATATTAGATGAACCTACAAATGACCTTGATTCTGAAACCATCAATTGGCTTGAAGACTTCTTGGTCAATTTCAAAAACCTGGTAATTGTTGTTTCTCACGATAGACACTTCTTGGACGCAGTATCCACACATATTGTGGATATTGACTTTGGTAAAATCAAAATTTATTCTGGTAACTATACCTTCTGGTATGAATCATCCCAGCTTGCTGCAAAACAACGTTCTGATCAGGGTAAAAAGGTAGAAGAAAAAAGGAAGGAACTTCAAGAATTTATCGCAAGATTTTCTGCCAATGTGGCTAAATCCAAGCAGGCTACCGCTAGGAAGAAAATGCTTGAAAAACTGAATGTGGATGATATAGAACCTTCCACAAGAAAGTATCCTGGTATCATGTTCAAACCTGAAAGAGAAGCTGGCGATCAGATTCTCATGACAGAGGGACTTGAGCTCAAAGATGAAAACGCTGTGTACTTTACTGATGTCAACCTGATGGTAGATAAAGGAGATAAGATTGCATTTATTTCCAAAACCAAGCAGGCTGTAACCAAATTTTTCCAAACCATCATGGAGGACATCCCAACACAGAAAGGGAGTTTCAAGTGGGGTGTAACCATAAATAAAGCATACTTACCAAATGACAACTCTAAGTTTTTCAATTCTGAGTTGAATTTAATTGATTGGCTGAGGCAATACTCTACCAATCAGGAAGAGGCATATGTAAGAACTTTCCTAGGTAGAATGCTTTTTACAGGTGAAGAGACGCTAAAAAAATCTTCCGTCCTTTCTGGAGGAGAAAAAGTAAGGTGTATGATTTCTAGAATGATGCTTCAAAACCCTAACCTCTTGGTAATGGATGAGCCCACCAACCATTTGGATTTGGAATCAATTACCGCTTTTAATAATGCTATCGTTGAATTTAGCGGTACGGTATTGATGACTTCATATGACCATGCTTTTGTGCAGTCTACAGCGAACAGAATTATTGAATTCACCCCAAATGGTACTATTGACCGAAGGATGGCTTACGATGATTACTTGGAATCAGAAGAAATAAAAGTTTTAAGGGCGAAAATGTATTCATGAAATCAGATTGAAATGACATATGCTTCGCGATATAAAAGGAAATAAGCCTTCGGCGATGTAAGTTCCAAGTTTCAGACCTGATTTCCTGCCTTGAGGTCTGATGAGGGTATTTATTTCAACCTTATTTCAAATTATTGAACGATATAGGCTGCGTGATAATAATTAAAATATGCTCCTGCCTACCTGCAGGCAGGTTTGGCGATATAAGTTCCTAACTTCAGACCTGATTATCTGCCATGAAGTCTGATATGGGAATGTATTTCCACTTTATTTCAACCTTATTTCAATTATATTTCCTTTTTATTCTGATTGTATTTGAAAAATAATAGGCCTTGCTTCTAACAGCGATCATCATCTATATCCTCATCACGGTTGCCATTGGTGCTTGGTCTTCTAAGCTGGTCAAAAACTCCAATGATTTCGTCTTGGCTGGAAGACAGCTTCCCTTAGCACTCTCAGCTTCTGCCCTATTTGCTACTTGGTTTGGTTCAGAAACTATTTTTGGGGCTTCATCAGAATACCTGGATCATGGACTTCAGGGGGTAATCGAGGACCCTTTTGGAGGGGCACTTTGCCTGATTCTGTTTGGGGTATTTTACCTTAGGCCTATGTATAGAATGAAAGTTCTGACCATTGGTGATGTATACAAGAAAATCTTTGGGAAAAGGGTAGAGTTTTTCGCATCGATATTCATGATTCCACCTTATTTTGGCTACGTAGCTGCCCAATTGGTAGCATTATCTTTGATTTTTTCATCTATTTCAGACATCAGTATTTCGATGGGTATTGTATTGAGTGCAGGAATCGTTGTATTTTACACTTTTCTGGGTGGAATGTGGGCTATTTCCATCACTGACTTTATTCAGACTACCTTAATAGTAGTCGGCCTTATTTGGGTGGCTATTCTAGTTTCACAAAAAGCAGGCGGTGTAATGCCAATTCTGGAAGCTGCCCCAGAAGGAAGCTTTACCTTTTTTCCTGAACCAAGGCCAACTGCTTGGATTAACTACCTCGGGGCCTGGGCGATTTTAGGGCTGGGAAGTATACCCAGTCAGGACATCTATCAGAGAGTAATGTCAGCAAAATCTGAAAGGGTAGCGATAAGATCTACATACCTGGCTGGAACATTCTATGTCACTATCGGACTGCTGCCCCTATTCATCGCTTTAGCGGCCAAACACCTCTATCCTGAAATTTACCTGGAGAACAAACAATTACTCTTACCAGAAATGGTCTTGAGACATTCTGGAATACATGTGCAAATCCTATTCTTCGGCGCTCTCATTTCAGCAATCATGAGTACTACGAGTTCGGGTTTATTGGCTCCCTCTGCGATCATTTCCGAAAACCTGATCAAGCCCTATTTTGGTCGCAAACTAAAAGACCGACATTTTCTTTGGATTCTAAGAATCAATATCATCACAGTGGCCATCATCGCCACACTCATGGCTCAATGGAAAACCAATATCTATGAACTGGTAGCTGATGCTTCCATTCTGATGCTGGTTTCTCTCTTTGTTCCCCTTACCGCAGGTTTGTATTGGAAAAGGGCCTCAGAAATGGGTGCTTTAATGTCTATAGTTTTTGGAATGATCTCTTTCCTTGTCCTTTCAATTTACGATCTCCAGATTTATCCCCATATGCCTGCTTTAATGATTAGTGCTATCTTTATGGTCTTGGGCTCATATATATTCCCAAATAAAAAAACAACTCATGCTTTCATATCCAAAAATCCATCTACTCAGGAGTAAAGAAATATCCATTTTGAGAAAACACCATTGGATTTTCTCTGGCGCTATAGCTCAAAAAAGCGATGACCTCAAAAATGGAGAATTGGTACAAGTTTTCAGTGCCAAGGACACCTTTCTTGGAATAGGTCATTTTCAATACGGTTCAATTATGGTTCGAATGATCTCATTCGAAGAAATAGAAATCAACGTTGACTTTTGGAAAAAGAAAATTGAAAAAGCGTTGGAGATCAGAAAGGCCCTTGGACTATGGGAAAATGAACAAACCAATGTTTTTCGACTGATACATGGAGAGGGTGATGGTTTGCCAGGTCTTATTATCGATTATTATAATGGGACGGCAGTAATCCAAACACACCACGTCGGCATGTACCGCCACGTCAAGGATATTTCGGAAGCGCTTCAAATTGTTCTTGGAAATAAACTCAAATCAGTTTTCGATAAAAGTGCTGAAACTCTACCAAGAGATATTGGAGTAGAAAATCGTCTTTTATTTGGCAAACCAGACAGCAATTTAGTTTCTGAATATGGCAGTCGATATGAGATAGATTGGGAAAAAGGGCAGAAAACAGGCTTCTTCATAGATCAGAGGGAAAACAGAGATTTACTGGCAAAATATAGTCGTAATAAAAAAGTATTGAATACTTTCTGTTATTCTGGTGGGTTTTCCATAGCTGCCTTGAATGCGGGTGCCAAAGAAGTACATTCTGTGGATATTTCTGCTAAAGCTATTGAATTAACAGAGCAGAATTTATCCTTGAACCCTTCGATTGAAGGAAAACACAAGTCAATTGTTGCAGATGTGGTCAAATATATAAGGGAAATTGAAAATGATTATGATTTGGTCGTATTGGATCCACCTGCTTTTGCCAAAAACATCAAATCAAGACACAATGCAGTTCAAGCATACAAAAGATTGAATGCTGAAGCCTTGAGGCGAATTAAAAATGGAGGAATTTTATTTACTTTTTCCTGTTCACAGGTAGTCGATAAGCAATTATTTGCAAATACGGTCACTGCAGCAGCGCATGATGCTGGAAGAAACGTACGTATTCTTCATTATCTCTCACAGCCTGGAGATCATCCTATCAACATTTTCCATCCTGAGACGGAATATTTGAAGGGATTGGTTTTATTTGTAGAGTAATCTTTTGATCAAGATTTTCACACTATCTTTAGGTCTTCAAAATAATTAAAAAATATGTATACTGGTTTACAACATCTTCATTCAGGTCTCGCTTACCTGGTATTGTTAATTTTGGCTATTGTTTTTATAGCAGCCTTGATTGGATCTTTAACTAACAGAGCTTTTACAGAAAAGGATAGGAAATTGGCATTGGTAGGTTTTATACTTGCGCATGTACAATTACTCGTTGGTTTGATTCTTTATTTTGTTAGCCCCTTAGGATTTGCTCTATTGAAAGGTGGCGGTGCTATGTCTGACAGTGCGGCAAGATTGACTGCCTTAGAGCATCCATTGATCAATATAGTCGCTATTGTATTGATTACTATAGGGTATTCCAGAGCGAAAAAATTAACCGACAGCAGGGCCAAATTCAGGTCCATTTACATGATGTATGCGATTGGATTAGTTTTAATTTTGAGCAGAATTCCATGGACAAGCTGGTTAGGATAAATTTTAACCAAATCACATTTGAGAGCCAATTCGATTAAGGATTGGCTCTATTTATTTTTGTCTTTTCCCAATCCTATTTTATAGTCCTCCGGTGTACCTTTCATAGTAACATTCACAAACCTGACCCTCGAATTTGGATCTCTCATGATGATTTCATCTTCCTGATCAGCATCTACTTCATCTCTGGATTTTCCTCCAAAAAGAGACCTGAAGCCTACCTGGGTAACCAATCCTAATGGAATTCGGATAAAATAATCCATATTCAGGTCTAAACTTTGTTTGCCTGAAATCTCAATGAATCCTAAGCTGGAGTTGATATTCATCCTTGGAATATTGAGGACACCATCTTTTAAATCAAAAGTGTTTTTCAAGGTATCAAACCTTACATTACTCATATTTCTATCCTTGAAATATTCACCCATAGCGCTTAAAGGAGCAAAATTTACTAGCCTACCTTTATAAACAGTCAGTTCCATATTGGCCTCTGACTTTTCTAAAATTGGTGTAAGGTCAGGGTATACAAGAAAATTACTTTTTATAGTTCCTGACACCAAACCCTGCAGGTTCTCATTGATCAATTGATCCTGTCCAAAGTTTTCAAATTTGATGAGCAACTTGTCTAAATCCAACTTATCAGCCTTCATGGTACTATTAAAGTAAATATGTTCTGGATCAGAACCATTAAAATATCCGCTGATGCCCAAAGTACCCTCAGCAGCTCTCAGTCCTAAGGTATCTACATAGAGGTAGTGATTTTCTGTAGTTCTACCTTTAAAAGTCACATCTTCAAGCCAAAACGTATGGTAATTGAGCTTATTGACTTGTGCAGAAAAGTCCATATCAGAAAAAGGAAGTTCAAAAACATTGAAGGACTCCTCATGATTTACTTCTTGATCCATGGATTCAAAGCCTAACAAAGCGTCCAAATCCAAACTGTTTGCTACTAGGGAAAAATAGTTTCTCAACCCCTCTTTTGGCTCGCCTATCAAAAAACCTATATCAACATTAAAATCCGATTTACCTAACCTACCTTGTAAAGTCTCCACTGTTAGGTAATTTTCTTCATAATGAACTCTTCCCTTAAATTCCTCCAGCTTCAGAGGATGGAGTTTCATTTTTCCTTCAAGTCTTTCCAAATACAAATCCGCAGACTGAAAAACCTCATCATAGTTCAACTCAACTTTCCCTTTAAGCAGGACATCACTCAAAATTTCCTCCCGATAATCTTCAGGAAGGTAATTTACCCCATTGTAGTTCAACAAATCTTTGACAACCAAATTTTGAGAAACAAGGTCAAAAGTCATATTACTTTTACCTTTAGTATTTTCCTGAAACCATTTTGGATAATTATCTATACTTCCTGAAAAGTGAAAATCAGAAGTGTCAATCATCCCGATAAAATTTTTGATCTGCATACTTTGCTCATCGATCAGAATGTCTACATCAAAGTCATGGAATTCGTGCGGATAATTTTTCAATTTTGCATGGAAATCCTCTACTATAAACTCTCCTTTAGGTAAGAATTCAAAATTTCTTAACTCCTTTCCTGTAGATTCAAAAGCTAATTTTATTTCAAAATCTGATATCACCTCAGTCATTGAAGTATCCCCAGGTATCAATTGTCCCAAGTCTATTTTTGAAGCCTTAGCTTGTATTGTTGCTTTAACTTGATCCTCGTCCCCATGTAGCAAGGATGGTAAATCCACAAACGCTCCATTTATTGAGAAATCAGAGTCAAGAAGTTTGAAGCTCAGATTCTCCAATTCCATATCACCATCTCTCATAAAGGCCTTAGCATTCATCTGCCTTACGGGGTAAGGTAATTCCGGAATCGAAAAATTTAGATTTTTAACTAAAAGCTCACTTTGAAGACTGTTTTGAACGTCTCCTATAGTACCTATTCCACCTTCTATATCAATGAGCTCGTCAAAATCCATATTTAATATCACCTGCCCACTGATACCTAAAAGTCCTTCAATTTCAAAAAATTCTCCTAAAAAGCCCAAATCCAAATCGGCATTAAGATTGACCTTGACATATGGATTTTCAAAATCCCTTATCACCAACCTTCCCTGAAAAACTCCTTCATCGGGTCGGGCATTAAAATTTAGCAACTGAAACTCTGATGTCTTGAGACTCCTTTCTTTACCATTGGTAAAAAACCCAGTGAACCTCAACTCATCTACCTTCTTATTTATGCTCGGATTTAAGAAATAGGCATTGTCACATCCAAATTCTACAGCGATTTCAGGTACGTTTCCATTACCAGCTTTACCCCTTACGGTTCCGTTAAAAAAAACATCTCCTTCATTTTGATACCTTTTAAGAATAGTTGCTGTCTCATTTGGTAGAAATGCCGCAATAAGAGAAAAATCAGGTTTCTCACCTGTAAGCCTGATATCCATGTCAAGCTCCTCTCCTACCATTACAATTCCTGAAACGCCAAGTAATGCTTCTTCAAGTTGTATATTGGATTTGGAAATTGAAATCTTGGATAAGATCTCATCATAATCCAAACTAAGCCCCAAAGTTATATGCTTGTTAAAAAAAAATGTAGGTTCACCATTTTTTAAATAATCCAAAATTATGTCACCTCCCAAATTTACAAATATGTGATCTTGACTGATCTTAAAAGTGGCGCCCACTTTTTCCAAAAAAGCGTCTATGGCAGTATCATTGCCATGGTCATTATAAGAAAGTGAAATATTTTCAAAAAGAATTGAGGAAAGATCTATATCAAATCCCTCACTCTCCTGTGCGGAATCTTCCTCCATTTGAAAAGCATTAAGCAGGTTCAGTGCTCCTGATTCAGACTGGATTGCATCCACCTTTCCAGCACTTAACTTGATTGACTTTATATTATAATTTCCCGCGAAAATATCAGAAATGCTAAAGCCTACGTAGACATCCCCAACATGAAGAAGCGTATCTGAATAATTCCCTTTTTCTTCAAACAAACTAAGTCCCTCTAAGTCAATAGAGATATAAGGGAAATTTTTAAATGGCGAAATATGAGAATCAATAATTTGAATTTCTCCATTTATACTTTTATTGAGCCCCTGAACTGCTTTTTGTGTGAGCTGCTTTTGATTCTGGTAGAGTAAAAAAACTGCTACACTAGGGATAAGAATCAGGGATGTTAAAATTATACTGAGAATTATCCAGAATTTTTTATACTTCATTATGGGTATTCGGATTTAAATCACTTAAGTCAACGCAAGTTACGTGCCTTTGATTCTTAAATAATCTAAAATTCATTAAATCATTCTATTTTTCCAGGCTCTCTGTTGTTCGCTCCTTTCTTATTCAACAAAGCATCACCCATGTCTTGTCTTGCTAACTCGGCTAATTCAATCATTCTTTTCAAAATATCTGGATTCTCATTTATGACATTGTTACGCTCTGATGGATCACTTGGGATGTGGTATAATTGCATTTCATCCAAATCTATCATTTCATAATTTATTGGAATACCATCGTCCCTCACTTGTTGATTAGGCGCTATAGTCCTGTATATATGTGGAAAATAGAGTTTCCATTCGTCCATAATTACAGCTTGCAATTCATTTCTATTATAATATACATAATAGGCATCCTGTGGCGATTTTTTTGAATCGTCCATCACCATGGACCAAATACTTTTCCCATCAATTGGCAGCACAGGTTCCTCCGCACCCGTTATTTCTGCTATGGTAGGCAAGATATCTATACTCATGGCTGGGTTTAATTGTATTTTTCCTTCCGGTATTTTTCCTTTCCATTTCATAATTGCCGGAATTTTGACACCTCCATCCCATGAAGTGCCCTTTCCTTCTTTTAGAGGATAGGCTGAACCTGAATGAAGGGAATAAGATAGCCAAGGTCCGTTGTCAGAAAGGAAAATCACCAATGTATTTTCTTCCAAACCATTTTGCTCCAAAGCTTTCATCACCTGTCCGACTGACCAATCGATTTCCATGATCACATCTCCATACAAACCTCTTTCAGATTTACCTTTGAATTTTTCTGACACAAATAATGGAACATGTGGCATAGGATGAGCCAAGTAAAGAAAAAAAGGATTTTCTTTATTCCTTTTAATGAAATCCACTGACTTTTCCGTCAAAACAGTGGTCAGCATGCTTTGATCATTGTGCAAGGTATCTACAACTTTATCATTTTCATACAGCGGTAGAGGTGGGTAATAGTCTTTGGTCTCCGGATGGTTAGGCCACATATCATTGGAATAGGGGATCCCGAAATATTCGTCAAAACCCTGCTTTGTTGGTAAAAATTCAGGATGATGACCCAAATGCCACTTTCCGAAAATAGCCGTAGCATAACCTAAAGGTTTGAGCATTTCTGCAATGGTTGTTTCATTGGGGTTTAAACCATGCTTGCTCATATGATCCAGAGCTCCATGTATTCCAAGCCTATTTGAATAGGTGCCTGTCAATAAAGCTGCTCTTGATGCAGAGCAAACTGCCTGTGCCACATAAAAATTACTGAATCGTACCCCTTCCTCAGCCATTTTATCCAAATTAGGAGTCAAAATATCTGGTGAACCATAAATTCCAAGATCATTGTAACCCTGGTCATCAGTGAATACAATTACCACGTTGGGTAACTTTTTCCCCTCAGGATCAGACTTGGAAGCACAAGAAAAATTAAAGATTACAGAAACTAAGAAAATTGTATAGGGAAACAAGAAAACCTGTTTTGAGTGGATTGAATGCATGATTTTATGGTTGATTTTAGTTGAAATAACTTAATCTAACTTGAACTTCATAGGTATTTTGTAAAAAAAAACAATCCGCTTTCCTAATGGTCAATTATTTGTTCAAAATAGATCATGTAATCAGTTTTTTTCATGAAAAATCATTTAATGCTATGGAAAAATTTATTTATAAAATCATTTTGCTTACCTGGATTTTTTCAGGAATAGTCCCATCTGCAAATGCCCAAAAGGTGGTAAATAAAATAATAGAAGAAGAAATAGAAAGTGAAAAAGTTTCTTTTAAGGTAATCCAATTGGTAGAAGGTTTGGAACATCCTTGGTCTATCTCCTGGTTGGATGACGGAAGTATGTTGGTAACGGAAAGACCCGGAAGACTGCTTCTCATTGAGGGCGAAAAAATAACCTCACTCAAAAACCTCCCAAAAATAGATACGGACGAGGACCAGAAAACTGCTCCTGAAGGAGGTAATCAAGGCGGTCTTTTGGACGTTGTAGTCCACCCAAACTTCGCTGAAAATGGTTGGGTTTACTTTACATTTTCAAGTCCTGGTGATGACGATTCAAACTTTAGCAGTCACGATTATGCCACTGGTACAGCCTTGGCCAGAGCCAAATTATCTCCAGATAAAACAGAGTTGGTTGACTTGGAAGTTCTATACACTCAAATTCCAAGGACAGAGCCAGGAAGGCATTATGGAAGCAGGATTGTATTTCCTGGTGACGGCACTGTTTTATTCTCCATAGGTGATAGAGGTATCAGGTACCCTTCCCAAGACCTTACGGATCCGGCTGGGTCTATCGTACGTATCAAAGAAGACGGGGGTGCGCCAATGGATAATCCATTTGTCAATATGGCTCCAGGAAATTTAAGGCCGGAAATTTTTTCTTTTGGACATAGAAATAATCAAGGTCTGGCCATCAGCCCTGAAGGGCAAATCTGGAGCAGTGAACATGGTCCAAGTGGTGGGGATAAATTACACTTGATCAAAAAAGGTAAAAATTACGGTTGGCCTCAGGTGAGTCAAGGCGTAGAATATTCATCAGAGGCAAAAATTGGAATCGGGAAAGAAGCCCCCGGAATAGAAAAACCTAAGCACGTATGGAGGGAATCCATGGCACCATCTGGTCTGGCATTTCATACAAATGGAAAAATTGCGGATTGGGATGGAAATCTATTTGCCGGATCCCTTTACAAAAAACAACTTCATAGATTGGTTCTGGATGGAGAGGAAATTGTCCATGATGAAGTTTTACTTACTGAAAAAATCGGCAGGATCAGGGATGTAAGATTGGGTCCTGACGGCTTACTTTACCTTCTTACCGACCATTCGGATGGTGCTTTATTCAGAATAGAGCCAAATTAAAAAAGAGTCAGCAAATTGCTGCCTCTTTTTCACATATCCAATAATCTTCTATGGTAGTTGATTTGGCCTAAATGGTAATTCAGATGCGCTACCAAATGAAGTAGAAAAAACTCATAGGTCATAGGCTCATCAAAAACCATTTCAGGATAATTACGGGACAACCAATCCTCAGGAAATTGTAAAATCACGTGGGAAACAATCTGCTTGGTCTCATCTATTTGATTCAATAATTCAGTCCTTGAGATATTTTTTGATGAAAATTCTGATGCCTTATCCCTTTGGTATTCATTCTCTCCAATGACAGCTCCTATATAGTGATTCAAGTTACCTATTAAGTGAAGAGCCAGATTTCCTGCAGAGTTTTTAATGTCTCCTGAAATTTTCCAAAGATTTTCTTCAGAACGGAAAGCTGAAATTTCATTTTTTAACTTACTTAAATCTCTGTCAAAAATGTTCAAGAGTACTTCTTTCATATAAATTTGATTTTAATCGCCAAAAACTATACCCAATCCCCTTGCTCCATCAACTATAAAGCTGTTTTTATCTACGATATTATATTCTTTTGTGGCATTTTCCAGTGGAACTGACACAAAATCATTATTGACGAAAGCTGCCATTTTCCCGAATTCACCAGCTTGAACCATATCAAAAGCCTTCACACCGAATAATGATGCCAATACCCTATCAAATGCCATTGGCGTTCCTCCTCTCTGTACATGACCTAATACAGTTTCTCTAATCTCTGCTTTTATTCCTGCGTCTTTGAGTTGCTGGGAAAGCTGATAAGCAATTCCTCCTAACCTGACATGCCGAGACCCTTCATCACCTTCTCTGGATACAATTGTCCCTTCTAGTGGTTTGGCTCCTTCCGCAATCACAATATTCACAAAACCTCTCCCCTTTTTATACCTGGACTCAATCCTTTTGACAATCTTTCCGAGGTCATAAGGAATTTCGGGTATCAGACATATTTCTGCTCCACCTGCTATTGCAGTATGCAGGGCTATCCAGCCAGCATCCCTTCCCATGACCTCCATGATCATTACCCTGTGGTGACTTTCTGCGGTCGTTACCAATTTATCAAAGCTATCAGAAGCGATTTGTACTGCAGTTTGAAATCCAAAAGTCATATCTGTGGCCGAAAGATCATTATCTATAGTCTTAGGCACACCTACAATTGGAAGTCCCCTATCATAAAGTGCTTTGGAAATTTTTTGAGATCCATCCCCACCAATATTAATTACGGCATCAAAACCAAGCCCTTTAATTCTATCTGCCAGTTCCTGTGTTTTATCTACAAAAGTCACATTCCCATTCTCGTCTTTAACAGGAAAATGAAGTGGGTCTGCCTTATTTGTTGTTTTCAGAATAGTACCTCCCCTGACATGTATTCCGGCAGTTTTCTTACCATTTAGTTTGATAATTCTTGGGGGATCCTGGCTTACTCCATTAAATGCTTCCATACTTCCATATACTTCCCACTCTTTTGATT
>NZ_REBN01000169.1 GCF_007692705.1 Mongoliibacter sp. | reverse complement strand
GTTGAGTTTTGTCAAGTAAGAAACTAGAAGCGAGAGACGAGGAGCGAGAAGCAAGAGACAAAAAAGCAGATAATCATATTGGGTAGAATAGGGTTATTGTCAACTGTAAAAAAACTATTTAAAATAATCCCCTCCAATGTATAAGGAGGGGGTTTTTTATCAGTTCAATTTACCTCAATATTGGTAAACCAAATAAACTTGACACCATCGGAATTTTTGTGCTCAGTAGCGAAGGTCACGCCGTCAAAACTTTTTTCAGCTTCCCATGTAAAAGGCCTTCCTTCATCTCCATTTCCTTTCCGAAATACCCATTCTTTGATCATTTTATTTTCATCTAAATAAAGATCATAGGCATCGCCTGGAGTATAGCCATCTTCATCGTTGTAAATAATAGTCAGTTTTGTAGTCTTGTCTCCGGAAATTGGTGCATTGGCTTCCTCCTCGACTTCATAGGTATAGCCGGTGTCCCATGCCAATTGAAAAGGGTACATCAGCCAATATTTGTCATTGATAAAACCTGCGTCTGCTTGAGGCAACTCATCTTTAGGTAAATCTAGGCTATAACTGTAACTGGTGTCAGCGTCCGTGTAATACACCGTTCTTTCCCTGATATTCCATTTCCAATCACGTGTTCTGACATCCGGACCCACCTGCACATTCCATGTGTAGGCAATTGAATTTAGCTTTTCGAAATTTTCAAACCCATAAGCATGGGCTACTTCCATGGGAAGGGTCTTTTCTTCTTGCTGACAGGATAGACAAAATAATATTGAAATGATAAGTAGAGGGGAGTAAATAGCTTTCATTTTGTTGTTGCTTGTTGTGATTTTCAATTTAAGTCTTTTTTCTCTGAAATTGATTTTTATGATGCTGAATGCTTGTATGCCATATACTTAAGTCATTGTTGAAGGCTTTGGAAAGTCAATGTTAAATGGACTTACTTTAATTGCTAAGATAGGTTTGAATTGGCTGACATCAGGAAAGCGTTTGGGATTGATTTTCAGGGATTCTATTTTGGCTAATTTACCCCAACCTGAACCTTTTGGCTCAGTTTTAAATCCTTTGCCATTCCATTCCTGATACAATTTGAGCGGAAGAATCTTTGTGCTCACAGGAAATGAAAATCCCTTGTAGCTGATCTTACAGAAAAAAATAGGCTCATCTTCCTCCCCTACTCCTATGGAATCCATACCTTTTGATGATTCCCAGATGATAGGAAGTGTAATCTTTGGAATACCCCAATTGTACCTCCCGTTTTGTGTGCTGTTTTCTGAGTTGACAATAATGTGGGTAATGCTCTGCTTGTTTTCAGGTTTGAATTTTCCTGGAATCAAGAGCAATTCTTTGTATGGGCCAACAGGTGAGTCATAATAATTGACCAGCATCAAGTAGCCAAATCCACCTTTGAATTGCCCTTTGAGGTATTGTGGGATTAAAGGGTGTTCGTTTATCCATTTTTTCGGAAATCTGTAGAGAAGAATAATTCCTTCTCCCTTGAGTTGCCATGGGGGAGGGTAATGTGATTCCGGTTTTTGTGGTCCATTCATCTTTTTCGAAAGATATAATCCGTTGCAAAAGCTTCATCAACTTCTTCTCTTAACATCATGGTTACTTGTCCCCTATGGTATGTGCTGTGATTGACCATGTGAATCAGGATATCCTGAACGGCATCACTGAAGTCCAATCCTTTGGTGGTTTTATATGAAATGATTTGGTTCAAGTCTGATTTTTCTAGGATATCTAGGGTGTTTTGATGTAGACTTCGGTTAATCGTATTCATGCTTTCCGAAGGATGTATTTCCCATATTCCGTAATGCTGAGATATTCCCAAAATTCGCTTGTTCCAGATATCCTGGGCATTGAGTATATGGGAAAAAACCCGGAGACAATTTTTAGAAAGCTTGTTTCCATGTTTTTGCAGAAGCAAAATGAGCTTGTCATTGCTGCTTTCATTGTATTGGAAGAAATCTTCAAGAAATGGCTTCATTTGAGATGATTTTAGTACGGCGATGGGCTGATAGATGTCCAACCTCCATCAATAACCAAATTTTGGCCGGTGATGTGTCTTGCTTCTTCGGAAACCAGAAAAGCTGCCGCATGTGCGATATCCAGCACATTAGCAGGTCTGCCCATTGGAGTGATTTCGGACCAGGTTTCTTCGTAAGATTCATCCTGGGCTGTTCTTTTGGTTATTGTAGCACCAGGCGCAATGCTATTTACAGTGATTCCAAACCCAGAGAGTTCAATGACCAGATTTTTGGCCAACATTTCTATAGCGGCTTTGGTCATACCATAGGCGGCGAGATTTTTGTGTGCTTGATGTGCCGTGACAGAAGAGGTAAAAAGGAGAGAACCACCCGAATCCTGGTTTTTCATCACATTGGCAGCTGCCTGCGCCAAGAAGAATGTTCCTCCCATATTAACGCGTACTACCTCAAAGAAATCCTCCTGGCTGTATTCCAAAAAATCCCCATATAGCGTGATCCCCGCATTGGCAATGGCAATATCAAGTTGTCCAAACTCACTTACAGCCAGATTTACCATCCTCTCAATGCAGGAATGTTCGGCGGAATCACCAGATACACCGAGTATTTTACCCTGACTGAAAGTTATTAGCTCATTCACAGCCTCTTTTGTCAGACTCTCCTCAATATCATTTAAAATGATATGATGTCCTTTTGAGGCTAGCTTACGTGCAATTTCAAAACCGATACCTTGGCCAGCACCCGTGATGATGGCTACTTTTTGCTTCTTCATTTTTACTTAGTGCGAATCTCTTTTGACCTCAGATCCTGATGACCCTTGTAGGAAATCGAAATCTACTCCATCATGGGCTTGATTGACTTTATCCAGAAAAAGATTGACATAACCTCTTTCATAAGGAAGGTTGGTTGGCTTGAAGGCTGCTTTTCTTTTCTCCATTTCTTCCTGTGAAATCAAGAGGTTAAGCGTTCTGTTGGGAACATCCAAAGCAATCTCGTCTCCGTTTTTTACAAATGCCAAAGGCCCACCTATGGCAGATTCGGGGGATACATGTAAGACTACTGTGCCATAACCCGTTCCACTCATTCTTCCATCTGAGATTCTGACCATATCCTTGATTCCTTTGTCTAAAAGCTTTTTAGGCAGGCCCATATTGCCTACTTCAGGCATCCCAGGATATCCTTTTGGTCCTACATTTTTGAGAACTAGAATGGAATTTTCGTCTACTTCAAGTGCGTCATTGTCAATTTTGGCTTTGTAGTCATCTATATCTTCAAAAACCACAGCTTTTCCAGTATGTTGTAATAAATGAGGGCTTGCCGCTGAGGGTTTGATTACCGCACCATTAGGACAGAGGTTACCTTTGAGTACAGTAATGCCAGAATCTGGCTTGATGGGCTTTTCCAGTGTTCCAATAAGGTTGCGGTCATAGCATTCTGCATCTTTAATGTTATCTCCTATGGTTTTTCCATTTACCGTGATTGAATCTCGGTGCAGGTGCTTTTGTATTTCTTTCATAACGGATGGTAACCCACCGGCATAAAAGAGATCCTCTACCCAATGTTCACCTGAGGGTTGCACATTAGCAATTAGAGGGATTTTAGAGGAAAAATGATCAAAATCTTCTAATTCGAGGGGTACCCCTACACGTCTGGCAATCGCAGTTAAGTGTAGGATGAAGTTTGTGGAACCACCCAAAGCTGCATTGACCATAATGGAGTTTTCAAAGGCTTCCCGAGTAAGAATTTGACTCATTTTTAGGTCTTCTTTGACCATTTCCACGATACGTATGCCTGCCATATGGGCCATCACTTTCCTTCTTGAGTCTGCTGCGGGTATCGTGGCATTGTCCGGGAGTGCCAGCCCCAATGATTCTACCATGGCTGCCATAGTGGAAGCGGTGCCCATAGGTGCACAGTGTCCAACGGATCTTGACATGGCAGCTTCGGCTTCTATGAATTCTTCCTGGCTCATTTTTCCCATTTTGAATTCTTCGGCAAAACGCCATACATCCGAAGTTCCAATCTTTTTACCCTTGAACCTTCCTACCAACATTGGGCCTCCTGAGAGAACCAGGCTGGGGAGGTCTACTGAAGCTGCACCCATGACCAGAGAAGGGGTGGTCTTGTCACAGCCACACATCAGGATAACACCGTCCATGGGATTGGCACGTATACTTTCTTCCACATCCATACTGGCAAGATTTCGGAAGAGCATTGCTGTGGGTTTGATGGAGCATTCTCCCAATGACATCACAGGAAATTCCAAAGGGAATCCTCCTGCTTCCCACACGCCACGTTTGACTGCTTCAGCCAAATCCCGAAAGTGCGCATTGCAGGGAGTAAGTTCAGAATAGGTATTGCAGATGCCGATTACAGGTTTTTCTCCTTCAAAAAGGTGGTGGGGTAAACCTTGGTTTTTCATCCAAGAGCGATAAATAAAACCGTCTTTTCCCTTTCTACCATACCATTCCTGGCTACGTAGTTTTTTGTCTTTCATAGTTACTTAGGTTTGAGCTTATTGACTTTGGAAGGAATTTATGAAATCTTTTGGAGTAAAAGGAAAAGGAGAATGAAAATGTGAGGAATGGAGTCGGAGTTGAACTGACGAACTGATGATTTGTGTAACTGTGGGCATTCCTGAATTATGGAATGAAAGTCACCTTGTTAAAGGTTAAAAATGTTAAAAGTTTAAGGTTGGGTTTGTTGAAAACTATTCATCTATTTCACTTATTAATAGATAGGTAATAATAGATTATGTAAGGAGTTGTAAGTTTGAAGGTATGGCTTCTAGGCAGCGTCGTAAATCGTAATTCTGATATCGTAATTCTTAAAGTTAAGCCTTTTCATATTCACTTCTACATCAAAAAACAATCCCATTTTCTGGATGATATTTTTCAGGGAAATTTTTACTGCTCTCTTTGAGTTGTTCTTTTAGGTTGGTTTCTATAGTCACACTAAGAGAGGACATAGGAGTATCTTCTAGTCTGTTTTCGAATGGATCTTCTGTGCGCTCACCTATAAGGTCCAAAGCTAAAAACACAAAAGACACCGCCAATGCGATTGGAATTGTTTTCCAACCCAACTCACTTATAAAAACCATGGGCAACAAAGTGCAATGTATTAATACAAAAATTCTTGAGAAAAACGTGTACTGCCTCGGAAGTGGGGTGTTTTTAATGCGCTCACTCATGCCTTGGATGTCATTGAAGTCTACCAAAGTTTCTTCCATTTTTACAAAGCGGTAGTCACTGATCCAGCCTTTTTGAAAGGCTGTTTTTAAATCCTCTCCCTGACGCTGAAGTAAAAAATTAGGAGGGTTATCCTGTGTGCAAAATGTTTTGTATTCCTCTTCACTCAAAAATGGTATGGTATCTCTATAGGTATTGTCCTCTTCAAACATTTCACTTTGAGTTTTATTGTATAAATTTTTTTTTCTCAGAAAAACCCTAAGCGCATTGACAAATGCAATATGTCTGTAGACCAAAGTTTTCTGGAAAGCTCTGATTTCCTCAGGTTCCCCTCCATCCGGTGTCATTACTAATGTAGTCGCTTGTCTAGCCCAAGCACGGCTATAATTGACCATTAAGCCCCATATTTTTCTGGCCTCCCACCATCTATCGTATGCATGGTCATTCTTAAAACCAAGAAAAATAGCCAAAGCAGTACCTAGGGCAGCTATTGTGTAGCTTGGAATGTTAAAAATCACGATTTCAAAAATCTCATGTAAGATGACTATGGAAGTAGACAAAACCAAATAATAGGTGAGCTGTCTCCATGTGTAATGGAGAATCATCTTCAGCTTAAGGTTTCTTCTTACTATCATATTCCAAAAACTAATTTAAAGATAAAAAAAAGACCTACCAGTTAAATCCTGATAGGTCCTACTTATATATAAGTTTTATATCCTTTCTATCTGTGCTCCCAAGGCATTCAAACGTTCATCGATGTGTTGATATCCCCGATCTATCTGTTCTATATTGTCTATTACGGAGGTCCCCTCAGCAGACATTGCCGCTATAAGCAAGGAGACTCCAGCCCTTATGTCAGGGGAAGTCATCCTAATTCCTCTCAGGGAATATTTCCTGTCGAGGCCAATTACTGTCGCCCTATGTGGGTCACACAGTATAATCTGGGCCCCCATATCAATCAGTTTATCGACGAAGAACAAACGGCTTTCGAACATTTTCTGGTGAACCAATACAGTTCCTTTTGCTTGCGTAGCAGTAACCAGAACAATACTCAATAAATCAGGAGTAAAACCCGGCCAAATGGCATCTGCAATGGTCAAAATGGACCCGTCTATAAAGGTCTCGATTTCATAATGCTTTTGAGCAGGAATAAATATATCATCTCCTCTGAATTCCAGCTTAATCCCCATTCTTCTGAATGTTTCGGGAATAACTCCAAGCCTGTGTATTTGTGCGTCCTTGATGGTGATTTCAGATTGGGTCATGGCTGCAAGGCCAATAAATGATCCGATTTCAATCATATCAGGCAACAGGGTGTGTTCTGTTCCTTTCAATTTTTTGACACCTTCAATATTCAGTAAGTTAGATCCAATGCCCGTGATTTTTGCCCCCATCCTATTCAGCATATCGCACAGCTGTTGAAGGTAAGGTTCGCAGGCCGCATTATAAATGGTGGTTTTGCCTTCTGCCATCGCTGCCGCCATGACTATATTGGCTGTACCCGTGACGGAAGCCTCATCAAGAAGCATATATGCTCCTTTTAGGTTTTTACCGTCTATATGGTAAATTTCTTTTTTCTTGTCGTACCTGAATTCTGCTCCCAGTTTCTGAAAACCTGTAAAGTGGGTATCCATTCTTCTGCGTCCAATCTTATCACCCCCTGGCTTGGAAAGTCTACCCGTACCAAATCTTGCCAATAGTGGACCTAGTATCATTACGGAACCTCTCAATGCAGAGGCTTTGTTCAAAAAATCATTGGTGTCCAAGTATTGTAAGTTCACCTCATCTGCCTGAAAGGAATAGGATTCTGGACCAAGTTTTTCAACTTTGACGCCCATATCTGCCAAAAGATCGATGAGTTTGTTGACATCACGGATATTGGGGATTTTATTGATGGTAACTTTTTCTGCAGTCAAAAGCACTGCACAAAGAATCTGCAAGGCTTCGTTTTTTGCTCCCTGTGGGATGATTTCTCCCTTGAGCTTTAAGCCTCCTTTTACTCTGAATGATGACATTTATCTACGTTTTTTGGAGTGGCCGCCGTTTCTTCTTCTGTCGTTATTTCCGTATTTTCTTCTATTGTTGTTGGAAGAAGTACTTTCAGGTTCTGAAGGTAGTTTGAAATCCCTTCTTGTATTGGTTTCAAAAAGTCCCATTTCCTTCACTTTTTCCAAGTCGATATGCAACTTGTTTTTGGAGAGGGTTTTGATGTCATCCAAAATAATCTGATCGTCGAAATTATCCCTGTTCCAGGTAGAATGAAAACTCCTCATCAATTGGCCAATATAGATGATGGCAGCTTCCTGCTCTTCATCATTTTCTATTTCTATTGCTTTTTCGATCAGTTTTTCAATATTACGCCCGTAATGCTTAAACCTTACCTCACCTTGTGGATATCCCACAATTTTTGGTTTCCTAACCAGGACATCTTCTGCTGGTTTTGGATAAGGTCCATCTACATCCAGCTTGAACCCTGACATGATATGCAGGTCATCCCAGATTTTTTGGTCATTCTCTGCTTTCATCTGAGGCTGGAGTTGTTTGACCAATTCTACCAAAGTATATACACTCTGGGTGCGTTTCTCTTTGTCTTCTATCTCAGAGATATGTATTGCCAGTCTCTGGATATTTTTGCCATATTCTTTCAAAGTGACTGAATAGTTATTGCTTTCTGTATTCTCCATGGGGTATTTCTTTTTCTCGGCCTATCGAAATTTAAAAATAAAAATGGGATTAGACCTATTCTTCTACTATTCGAAGCTTCGCAAAGCTAAGTAATAAAGTCTTTTCTCCAAAATTATCAAAAGCTATGCTGGCTTTTCTGTTAATTCCTTCTACTTCAATTTTGTTTACCATTCCAAATCCGAACTTGGGATGCTCAACTTTCATGCCCGCTGTCAAACCATTGGTGTTGGATGGCTTGAAGTCAGGGCTTGGCGTGTGTACTTTGGCAGTAGTCGCAGGCCTGACATTCGGTCTTTTCAGTCCTACAAATCCTGTTCTACCTTCACTCGATTCGTTTCTCAAAGCACCTGAAAGGGCTGTAGTCATTCTTTTATTTACTTTGATGCAAGAAGGATCTACTTCTTCCAGGAATCGGCTGGGTTCGCAATTCAGCAGCCTACCGTATCGGTACCGTGTCAAGGCATAGGACATGTAAAGCTTTTCCATTGCCCGAGTTGTAGCCACATAAAAAAGTCTCCTTTCCTCTTCCAGGTCTTCTCTGCTTTGCATCATCATCTGAGAAGGGAAAAGGTCTTCTTCCATCCCTACTACAAATACCTGCTTGAATTCAAGTCCCTTGGACGAGTGAATGGTCATTAATGTGACTGCATCGGTAGTATCCTTGTCCCTATCATTGTCCGTAAGTAAGGCGATTTCCTGAAGGAATGCGCCGAGACTTTTATCTTCATTTTCAGGATTATCCACATACTCCTTGATAGCATTTAGCAATTCCTGTACGTTTTCATAGCGGTTGAGACCTTCTATGGTCTTGTCCTCATAGAGTTCGCGTAAGAGTCCCGATTGTTTGGCAATGGAATTGGCTGCGTCATAGGCATCTTTTCTCTCAACCTCTATTGCAAAGCTTTTGATCAAAGTGCTGAAGTCTTCCACTGCATTGGCAGCCCTTCCTGGAAGAAAACTTGCGGCATTTGTTATAACCTCCCATAGAGGAATATCATGTTCATAAGCGGCTACCATCATTTTCTCCACAGAGGTGTCGCCTATGCCTCTCTTAGGGTAATTGATGATTCTTTTAAAAGCTTCTTCATCCTCTCTGTTGACCACAAATCTCATGTAGGCCATCAGGTCTTTGATTTCTTTCCTCTGGTAAAAAGACAGGCCACCTACAATTTTGTAAGTGATGCTCAATTTCCTTAGGGCCTCTTCTAAAGATCTCGATTGTGAGTTGGTTCTGTATAGTATAGCAAAATCGCTGTTGTTGAGCTTTTTATTATTTTTTTCTTCAAAAATAGTGGTGGCAACCATCCTGCCTTCCTCATTGTCGGAGCTGGCTTTGATCAGCTCAATCAGGTCACCTTCCTGATTTTGAGTCCAGATATCTTTTTTCAGTTGGGCTTTGTTTTTGGCAATGATGCTGTTAGCTGCCTGCACAATATTCTTGGTGGAGCGGTAGTTTTGCTCCAGTTTGACTACAAAAAGATCTGGATAATCTTTTTCAAAATTCAGTATGTTTTGGATATCAGCGCCACGAAAAGCATAGATACTCTGAGCGTCATCACCTACTACGCAGATGTTTTGGTGTACTGCTGCCAGTTTTTTGGTAATCAGATACTGGGAAAGGTTGGTGTCCTGAAACTCATCCACCATCACATACTTGAACCTTTGCTGATATTTATTTAGTACGTCAAGGTGATCTCTGAATAAAACGTTAGTATTGAAGAGCAGGTCATCAAAATCCATGGCTCCTGATCTGAACAGTCTTTTCTGGTAGTTTTTATAAATTTCACCCATTCTAGGTTTCATCGCAGTCTCGTCATCAGCCTTGATATAAGGGTCATTCATGTATGTTTCCCAGGAAATGAGTCTGTTTTTGGCACCGGAAATTCGGGAAAGGACTGTATTTGCTTTGTATACTTTATCATCCAAGCGCATCTCTTTGACAATACTTCGGATCAGGGATTTGCTGTCATCTGTATCATAAATCGAAAAATTGGAAGGATATCCCAGTTTATCGGCTTCTACGCGCAGTATTTTGGCAAAGGTAGAGTGGAAAGTTCCCATCCAGGTATTTCTTGCTTCCAGTCCAATCAGATGTTCAATCCTATGTTTCATCTCAGCCGCTGCCTTATTGGTAAAAGTCAGGGATAAAATATTGAAGGGATCTATGCCTTTGGCATGTATGAGGTGGGCAATTCTGAAAGTGAGGACACGGGTTTTACCTGATCCTGCACCAGCAATGATCATTACCGGGCCATCTGTATGTTCTACTGCTTCTCTTTGGGGGGGATTCAATCCTTTTAGGTACTCCATGCGCTTAATTTACCAACAAAGTTCAAATTTAGGGAATTTGAAACGGAAGGGAGAGTTTGCAGGGATAAAATATCATGCTTTCCCGCAATCATTCCATTTCTTTCATTTGGCTTTAGGGTGATATCGTATATTTCTCCCCACTTGATTTGAGTCGAAATAAATGCGATTGTAACTCCAAGTTTTCTGAAAACAGAACTAGAGCGGGACGATTTTTACTGCCAGAAAGGTCAGTAAATGGAAAAATACATTAATAATTCATATTGATGAAGGAAAGATTTTGACAAGTTTTGCGTAAACAATTTTCCTTCTGTCTCACATACTGATCAAACTTCTATTCTCCCCTTTTCCACTTCCACCTGTTGTGGCTCCAAAGGTAGATTTCGGGTTCCTGCTTGATATTAGCTTCCAGAAGCTGTATGAACCTATCGGTTATGCTGTGGTCAGGGTTTCCATCATAGGGAGGTTGATCCATGATCTCATAAGAAAAGATGTAATGCCCTCTTTTAGGTTTACTCACATGTGCATAGATGACTGGGTGTTGGAATCTTTTTGCCAGCTTTTCGGCTCCTTCAAAAAAAGCTGTTTCCCTATGCATAAATTCCGTCCAATACCGGATGTCTCTGTTGCCCGGTCTTTGGTCTGCTGCCAAAACAATCAGCCTAGGTTGATTTCTTTTTCTGAGAAAATCTCGCTGAAAGGCTTCTTTTTCTACCATTTCCACGCCAAATCTGGTACGGATTTTCATCATCAATTTTTCAAAAAAGGGGTTACTTACCTTGGCATAGACTACATCACATCGCTTTTCTATATTGGCTGTCATTTGCAATAAGTGCCATTCCCAATTGAAAAAATGTCCCTGAAGCCCTATGATTACCTGTCCTTTTTCAATGGCTTCTGTAACCAAGTGATGATTGGATATTTTAACCCTTTTTTCCAACTCCTTAGCCGTGATGCTGTAGGATTTGATGATTTCAGCAAAAGAGTCTGTCAGGTTTCTGAAGAATTTCCTTGCTATACTTCGAATTTCTTTTTCATTTTTCTCAGGAAAAGCATGGCGTAGGTTATTGAGAATGACTTCTTTTCGATAACCCAGAATATAATATCCTACTAAAAACAGAAAATCTGTGATCAGGTACAGCATCCAGAGAGGAAGAAAAGAAATGGCTTTGAAAATAAACATTTATGCTGTGAGCTATATTGTTAAGCTGTCGGGTATAAAAGGCCAAAATAAGCCAAAAGCCTTGACTTTATTCAAAAAAATTAGTGATAAATTCACCCAATGATTACTTTTGGAACTTATGTCTGAGGTGCAAAGAAAAAAATATTCCGATCAGGAAAAGAATAATATCTTCGATAATGAATTTATGCCACACATAGATTCTATGTATAATTTTGGGTATAGGTTAACCTTTGACGAAGACGACGCTAAAGATTTGGTACAAGATACCTACCTCAAGGCTTACAGATTTATCAATTCATTTGAGCAGGGAACCAATGCAAAAGCATGGCTGTTCCGAATCCTGAAAAATTCCTTTATCAACGATTACCGTAAAAAAAGTAAGCAGCCTGCCAAAGTTGATTATCAGGAGGTTGAAACTTATTACAACTCAGATGATGTTGATTATGGTATCACGACCGACCTAAGGGTGGATGCAGTTAAGGACATGTTGGGCGATGAGATCTCAAATGCGCTCAACAGTCTGGCGGTAGATTTCCGCACGGTGATTATACTTTGTGACCTGGAAGGTTTTACCTATGAAGAAATGGCCAAGATTCTGGATATCCCCATAGGAACAGTAAGGTCCAGGCTCCACAGGGCAAGGAACTTATTGAAAGAAAAACTGCGTTCCTATGCACAGAATATGGGTTATAAGACGGATGAAGATGAGTGAAAATAACAAATGAGGTTATTTGTTAAATGGAGTTGAGGAGAACAAACAAGTATAAATTAATTAAGTAAAATGGATAAGAAGTCAACAGCGTCCGAAGAAAGGAAATTAACATGTAAGGATGTTAGTAAATGCTTTGAATTGTTGGAAAGTATATTGGACGGTGAAAATCTCCCCAATTCTAAAGAAATTATGGATGAAAAACTTGCCAAATGTGCGCCTTGTTTTGAGCATTATCATCTAGAACAGGCTATAAGGGAAGTCCTGAAAACCAAATGTACCAAACAGAATACCCCGGCTGAACTTGTAGCCAACATCAGGGAAAAGATTCAGGAAATTAAGTAAACTCATGTCCTCAGGAAAAGCAATTATTTTTTCAGCCCCATCAGGTTCGGGAAAAACTACCATTGTCAGACACCTTATCAAGCAATTTCCAAGTCTTGGGTTTTCTATATCAGCTTCCACTCGAGACAAAAGAGGGAGAACAGAGGAAAACGGTAAGGACTACTACTTTTTAACACCGGAAGAATTTAAACAAAAAATAGATACAAACGCCTTTATAGAATGGGAAGAGGTTTATCAAGGTAATTTTTATGGCACCTTGAAGGAAGAAATACAAAGACTTTGGGATGAAGGCAAACACGTGATTTTTGATGTTGATGTCAAGGGAGGAGTCAATCTAAAGAAGTATTTTGGAGACAAGGCTCTGGCCATTTATGTGAAAGTGCCTTCTATGGAAGTCCTCAAAGAAAGACTGAAGGACAGAGGTACAGAAAGTGAGGAAAGCCTTTCGAGAAGATTGTACAAGGCCAAATTTGAAGCTACCTTTGAGGACAAATTTGACGTCACCATACTCAATGATGATATGCAGAAATCTTTTGAGACTGCTGAGAAATTAGTTGGTGATTTTCTCTCTAAATAAAAAACAATCGTTTTGAAAATAGGTTTATTTTTTGGATCTTTTAATCCTGTTCACATTGGGCACCTTATAATAGCCAATGTGATGCAGGATCAGACAGACTTGGATGAAGTGTGGTTTGTGGTCAGTCCTCAAAACCCCTTCAAAAAGCAGAAAACATTATTGCATGAATTTGATCGGCACAAGATGGTAGAGCTCGCCATCGCCGATCATTTTTATTTTAGGGTGTCAGATGTGGAGTTTCATATGCCTCGTCCTAGTTATACGGTAGATACCTTAACATATCTTTCTGAAAAGTACCCTGAACATGAGTTCAAGCTTATCGTTGGCGGTGATAACCTAACACATTTTCATAAATGGAAGAACTATGAAGTGATTTTGGAAAATTATGGTCTTTATGTTTATCCTAGGCCAGGTTCGCAACCGGTGTTCCAACATCCGAATGTAAGCTTCGTCGAAGCTCCTTTGATGGATATTTCTGCCACTTTTATCAGGAAAACAATTAGAAGCGGGAAGTCCGTAAAATATTTATTACCTGTAGATGTTGTTGATTATATAATGGATAAAAAGCTTTATCAATAGGCTTATTATTCAGAATTATATCTCATTCTTAGAAAAAAAGCTCAGGTGTGTCGAATCAATAAATTTCCATTCTTTTTTAAGAAAATGCGTAATTTAGGGTTTGATAAAGAAAGGGTATGAGGTCTTTTTGCGTTACCTTATTTTTGATTTCAATGATGGCTTGTATCAGTGATAATGATGAAAGCAATTTTGGAAAAAGAAGAGTTGTTGGCCAGATCAATAACGAATTAGCATTTTTGGCTCTTGAGGAAATTACCAACAGTCGGTCTTCAGGATTTGTTTTTGAACTGCAAGATCCCGGTGAATTCACTTTTCTGTCAGCTTTGGATAAATCACTAATATGCGATAGCTTACCCGATCAAATCTGTTTGGATTATCACAAAAATTATTTGAAGCATATTGTATCTGTAAATGATACCTCTCCAAGGTGGCTTTCACCAAGATTATGGTACAGGATTTCGGGATATGTTAAAGAGTTTAATTCGATTGACAACATAGTTGGGAACCCATTTATTGTAACCAAAGCAGAAAGGGTATTAAGCTGTCCTGTAATCTATGAAGTAAAACCGAAAGAGGTTTCTATTATTGATACTTTTTGGAAATTTGTTGGGTTTATTGATAATGAAGACGTGATATACTCTCATCCTACTTGTGAATTTAATAATGAAAGTATTAGATTTACTTCAAGTCCTGTTTCGAACTATTCACAGATCGAGGGGCATATGGATTTTGAGACCGGAAATCTAAAAAGCTTCTTTTGGACTTTGAGTTTTTCAATCGATACCGGAAATAGTCAGATTATAATAAAAACTTTGCCAAACCCCTATGGGGGGAATGGCAAAAACAATTTTTATGATCCCATTAGAACTGCGGAGATTGCTAATAAAGCTGATAGCATTGCAAGACTCATAGGAAATGATGATACACTTAGTTATTTTTTAAAAAACAATGTTTTAAAGCTACACAATAGCAGGAATAAACTAAGAGCACTGTTTGTTGCGGAATAAAATTAAATATGCTTCTTTTTACCTTCGGCTATCTCAGAAAGCAATTCCCTTGACCGGTGCAGTTGCGCTTTTACCGTGCCCAATGGTTTTTCCAGTTCCTGTGCGATTTCCTCATAAGACAGTTCCTGAAAATACCTCAGTTCTACTAGTCTTCTGTATTTGTCCGGTAATTTATCAACAAAAATCCTGACCATTTCCTTTCTTTGGGATTTGATGAATTCATCCTGTGGATTGTTATCATCATCCTCTACATCAATGGTCACGGCATTACCCCCATCATCACTCAGGGTGGTGTTGAGGCTCATTGTCTTTAATTTTTTCTTCCGAATAAAGTCAATGGTATTATTGGTGGCGATTCTAAAAAGCCAGGTACTGAAAGTATAATCTTTTTTGAAGCGATGGAGGTTCTTGAAAGCCTTGGCAAAAGCTTCCATGGTGAGGTCATCAGCATCGTCTGCATCCCTGATCATTTTCAGGATCATGAAGTAAACGGCTTTTTTGTAACGCTTCATCAAGGAAGCATACGCCTGCTGATCCTTATCAATTACAGCCCTATCAATCAGATCAAAATCCTCTAATGCCTTTTTTGAAAATCCTCTTTCGTTTATTTCCATCTAACTTTCTTTGATTGGTACCCAAATGCTCCCACGATCCAAAAGTAAGCGATATACATGAGGTCGAAGAAACTTGTCCAGAACATGCTTGACTTTCCCTCGAGCTTTTTCCTTGCAGAAGTAAATACCGACGTGAGTAATATAGAACGGACAATAATTATACCTAAAATTATCGCAAATTGTTCCCATATCTGCTCTATTCCTAGAATTACGAGTAAAGAAAACCCTATAGTCCAAAAAAGAAGGTGGGAAAAAGAGTATAGTCCTATTTTTTGTTTGTCAGCTGATTTGTAATATTTACCGGCATGAAAATGTCTTTTCTTCTGCCTAAAATAAGCTCCCCAACTGGTTTTAGGTGTGGATATGGTAATGCTTTCCGGATCCACCACCACAGCTGTATTGCTTCCTGTTGCATATTGGTTTACAAATAGGTCATCATCTCCACATTCAATGTGCCATAAACCTTTGAAAGCTTTTTGTTCCATGAAAAAGCTTTTTCGGTAGCTTAAGTTTCTGCCAACACCCATAAAAGGAGATTTCCAAAGTGCAAATGAAATGTATTGCAGTCCTGTCCAGAGGGTTTCGAATTGAATCCATTTATTCAATATACCCTTCCCCTTGCTGTATTGGGAAAACCCAAGAGCGAATATTTTATTCTCTTGCCTGATTGGTGCAGTCATAAGTCTTATCCATTTGTCCGACTGCGGCAGGCAGTCAGCATCTGTCAATAAGAGGACGTCATTTTTGGCTACTTTGATACCAAGAGTCAATGCATATTTTTTTGAAGTAACGTGATTTGGCGTGTATTTGACAGTGACAGTCCTCAGCTTGGGGTAATGGGACATCATTTCTTCCAGCAAAGCCCTAGTCCCGTCATTGGACCTATCATTGATGATCATGACATCAAAATTGGGGTAATCCTGCCCGCAAAGTATAGGGATCAGTTTTCTTAGGTTTTCTTTTTCATTGTGTGCCGCAACAATTACAGTGACGCCCTCATAATTATTTTGGCTGGAGGAAATTTTATTTCGGTAAAAAAAAGAAATTCGCCCAAAAATGATTAGAATATAAAATAGTTGTACACCGAGTACAAGTAAAAATACTATCCACAAAATATCTAATAACATTCCCATGAGTTTAACGGACAAATATAAAAGCAATTTGAGCATTCATTTAAGAATAAGCTTATATTTTTGTCCTTGAAATAAGGAAAAAAATACCAACTCCCTAATAGTAATGGAGTTGTGAAGCATACAGTTCATGAAATTCAATCTAGAAGCCACTGACACAAAGAGCAAGGCAAGGGCAGGTGTCATCAAAACAGACCATGGGGAAATAGCAACCCCTATTTTTATGCCTGTAGGTACGGCAGGTTCGGTCAAAGCTGTACACCAAAGGGAGCTTACCTATGATGTCAAGGCCCAGATTATTTTAGGCAATACTTACCATCTCTACTTGAGACCTGGTTTGGACATTTTAGAAAAAGCAGGAGGCTTACACAAATTCAATGGATGGTCAAAACCTATCCTGACTGATTCGGGGGGATATCAGGTTTTTTCCTTAGCGGAAAACCGGAAGATTACCGAAGAAGGCGCAATATTCAAATCGCATATTGATGGCTCTAAACACCTGTTCAGCCCTGAAGGGGTAATGGATATCCAAAGGGTAATCGGTGCGGATATCATCATGGCTTTTGATGAATGCCCTCCATATCCTTGCACCTATGACTATGCCAAAAACTCGATGGAAATGACACACCGTTGGCTGAAAAGGTGTATTGACCGTTTTGACAATACTGAAGGAAAATATGGGTATAGTCAGGCATTGTTTCCGATTGTGCAGGGAAGTGTTTTCAAAGACCTTAGAAAACAGTCAGCAGAGTTTGTAGCTTCCTGTGAAAGGGAAGGAAATGCCATTGGAGGACTTTCTGTGGGAGAACCTGTGGAAGATATGTACGAAATGGCAGATATGGTTACGGATATTCTTCCTTCTGATAAACCTAGGTATTTGATGGGGGTAGGAACTCCTGCTAATATCCTGGAAGGTATTGCGCTTGGAGTGGATATGTTTGATTGCGTAATGCCCACCCGGAATGCAAGAAATGGTATGCTGTTCACTTCTGAGGGTATCATCAATATCAAAAATGAGAGATGGAAAGATGATTTCAGTCCTATTGATCCTCATATCAATAATTATGTAAGCTCTTTCTACTCTAAAGCTTATCTTAGACACCTGGTGATAGCCAAAGAAATTTTAGCTGCACAGATAGCAAGTATTCATAACCTGAGTTTCTACCTTTGGCTGGTTACACAAGCAAGAGAACATATCATTGCAGGTGATTTTGCCGTTTGGAAGAATCAGATGGTAGAAAAAGTTAGTAGAAGACTTTAAAATGAAAATTCTCGATAAATTGATCATAAAGGATTTCCTCAAAACTTACTTTTTTGTGGTTTTGATGCTGATCCTGATAGTTTTGGTTCTGGACTTTACCGAAAAGAATGACAAGTTTATCAGAAATCAAGTGCCCGCTGTAGATATCATGATTTACTTGGGTAATTATGGGCTTTACCTAAACAACTTATTAACCCCAATTACAGTCTTTATTTCTGTCATTTTCATTACATCCAAAATGGCTGGTAGAACAGAGATTGTTGCGATTCTAAGTAGTGGCACCAGTTTTATGAGGATGTTGGTTCCATTTTTTATAGGGGCAAGCTTGATAGGGGTGGCGGCCTTCCTTCTCAATGGATGGGTACTTCCCGGAGCCACTGCCGGTGTCACGGAATTCAAGTCCAGGTGGTTGGATGAAGAAAAGTTCTATACTGAAACAAATATCCATGTCAAAGTAGCGCCCGATGTCTATGCGTATATTTCCAGGTATTATACTTCAGGAAATACAGGTTATAATTTCACCTTGGAACAAATCCGCGATGGACAATTGTTGGCAAAGCTTTCTGCTGACAGGATAGTCTGGGATACAGCGATCAATTCCTGGCAGTTGAGAAATTGGCGTCTAAGAGAATTACACGAAATGGGGGAAATATATACTGTCGGGGAATCACTTGATACCTTACTCTCCATTACCCCGGATGATTTCGACTTGCCTTCCAATCATCACGAGACCTTAAAACTGCCAGACCTCAACCGACAGATTCGGGTCTTGGAGGATCGAGGGGCGGATAATGTCAACTATTATAAAATTGAGAAATACGTACGGTACATGTCTCCATTTGCAGCGGTTCTTTTGACTTTTATCGGTGTGATCGTAGCCTCGAGAAAAACCCGCGGAGGCTCAGGTTTTCAGATAGCTTTGGGATTTTTACTGGCTTTCATCTATATCATCATGTTCCTGTTGTCCCGTACCTTTGCTGAAGCCGGAACGGCCTATCCTATTCTTTCGCTGTGGATCCCAAATATAGTATTTGCCATTACGGGTCTGGTCTTGTATAAAACCGTCCCTCGATAATGTCTACCGAAGCCAGCACCAAGGATTATCTTTTACTTCATTTCATTGTGTTGATTTGGGGATTTACAGCCATTTTAGGAGTTCTGATCAGCATTCCTTCCTTAGAAATAGTCTTTTATAGGACTTTGATTGCATCGGTGATACTTGCCGGGATTTTTTATTGGAAAAAGACAAGAATAAGAGTCTCTAAAATTGAACTGGCCAAAGTTCTTGGAACAGGTGTCATCATTGCCTTACATTGGTTACTTTTTTTCTGGGCTGCACGTGTATCTACTGTGTCGGTTTGTCTGGCAGGTATGGCCACGACTTCTTTATGGACAGCCTTTCTTGAGCCATTGGCAAACAGGAAAAAAGTGAAGGGCTTTGAAATCTTTTTAGGCTTGATGGTTATTTCAGGTCTTTATGTGATTTTCCGTTTTGAGTTAGACTATTGGTTAGGTTTGTTGATGGCGGTAACCTCGGCGTTCCTAAGTGCAGTTTTTACGGTAATTAATGGTAGACTTACCAAAAGGCATAATCCTTATGTTTTGACCTTTTACGAAATGTTTGGAGCATGTATTTTCTCTGCATTGTTGCTTCCAGTCTATGGGTACTTTTTTGCGCCTGAAGGTCTGCAGTTGATACCGAGCACAATGGATTGGTTTTGGTTATTTTTGCTCAGTGGGGTATGTACTGTATATGCATTTTCTGTTTCAGTGGAGTTGATGCGCCGTGTTACTGCTTTTGCGGTAAACTTGACGATTAATTTGGAACCTGTTTATGGGATTGTTTTAGCTGTGCTGATTTTTGGTGAAAAGGAACAAATGACTGGAGGGTTTTATTTGGGAACTTTAATTATTTTGGTATCCGTCTTGATTTACCCAGTGTATAATTATTACCAAAAGAGGAAAGCCAGAGGGAATAATTTGCTGAGGGCTTGAGTAAAAGATTTGATTTTTCGATAGCGTCTATTTTGAAAAAAGTAAATTCATATTTCCTTTTTATAAAATCTCTTGAAAAGTGAAATAATCCTTAGGCCATTGGTAAGTGCGAGGAGCTTCATTGAATAAGCCAAAAACCGTAGAACCAGATCCAGACATGGCTGCATAAAATGCCCCCATATCATAAAGTTGATTTTTAATATTTGCTATTTCAGGATGTTGTGGGAAAACGCTGACTTCAAAATCGTTAATCAATTCCTTTTTCCATCTCCCCATGTCAGACAAAACCTCTTTCAAGTTTATTTCAGGTGCTTTTGGCTTCACACCTGCATAGGCTTCCCTGGTTCCAATATGAATTTTGGGATTGACCAGATATAAGTGTTTACCTTTTAAGTCCAAGTCTGTTGTCTCTAAAATTTCGCCTCTGCCCGTAGCGATTTTAGGTGTGTTTTGTATAAAAAAGGCGCAATCACTTCCCAGTTTAGCAGCATATTCCTCGAGCATCCAATCATCCAGGTAAAGATCAAAAAGTCGGTTCATGAGGTTCAGGGAAAATGCTGCATCTGCAGATCCTCCTCCAAGGCCCGCACCCATTGGAATATTTTTGTGTAAGTGAATATGAATAGGAGGCAAGTCATTAAAATCCTTCCGTAAAAGCTGATAAGCTTTTAATATTAGGTTGTCTTTACTTTCTCCCGGTATAGAGAGCCCCGTACTTTCAAACGCAAGCTTTTTGGTAGGGATCATTTCCAGTGCATCAAAAAGAGGTATCGGAACCATACAGGTTTCCAATTCATGATAACCATCATTTCTTTTAGAAGTAATATGAAGTCCGAGATTGATTTTGGCGTTAGGGAAACTGATCATAAATAAAAATGAATTTGAATAAGGTGTAAATATGTGAAATATTTGATAAAATAGTAATTGTCTTTTGATCAGAGAAAACAGCTAATGATTGTCAAATAATTGCTTAATAAATTTTTCTCTTGAAAAAAAATCAACGAAAAGTCATTTTTTTTAAGAATTAGTAAATTCAATACAATATTTTGAAAAACCTTGAAAATCTGCCCTACATCATCTTTTTGTTTTTAATCAAATTGTATAACAGAAGAAAATTCTTAATAAAATTATAAAAACTTCTCATTTAGTGCCTGAGTAGTTTAAAAAAAGAAATTAAATATTGTATCTGTAAGAATTGGGGTTTAATATTGTAAAGTCAAATCAAAAAAATAGAAAAAACCACATGTATAAACTAGTCACTCCCCTCAGCTTTATTATTCTCATTTATAGTAAATGAAGAGGCGCTAGACTGTTTATATCCAACAACCATACAATCTAAAGTGCCTCAGCAATTGAGGCACTTTTTTTTGTAATCCTTAAACCGACCTAAAGTAGCCATGAGTTTGAAGAAATATAGCTGGGAAATCAGCCAAAATGAAGAACACCCCGCAGGGAAAGCCATGTTATACGCCACGGGGATGACGGATAAACAAATGAACCAACCCTTTGTAGGGGTGGCTTCATGCGGATATGAAAGCAATCCCTGTAATATGCATTTGAATGACTTCGCCGGTCTGATCAGAGAAGCCTCCAGGGCTAATGGTCTGACCGGTTTGGTTTTTAATACCATGGGTATTTCTGATGGCATCAGTATGGGGACAATGGGGATGCGGTATTCGTTGGTTTCCAGAGAAATAATTGCTGATTCTATCGAGTCATTTATCCTTGGGCATTCTTTTGATGCCTGTATCGCTGTAGCGGGTTGCGATAAAAATATGCCGGGTGCAGTTATGGGGATGTTGAGAATCAATAGGCCATCTATCATGGTATATGGCGGTACCATACGATCTGGAAATTACAAAGGAGAAAAACTCAATATTGTTTCTGCCTTTGAAGCCTATGGCAAAAGAGTAAAAGGAGAGCTTTCTGACACCGATTATCAGGGAGTGATAGAAAATGCCTGCCCTGGTGCAGGAGCATGTGGCGGAATGTACACAGCCAATACCATGTCTTCTGCCATAGAAGCCTTAGGTATGTCATTGCCTTACAGTTCTTCTACCCCTGCTACAGCCTCTGAGAAAGAAAAAGAATGTAAAGAAGTATCTCATTATATCCGGATTCTTCTGGAAAAGGATATCAAACCAAAGGATATAGTCACCAAGAAAAGCCTTGAAAATGCTGTTCGTGTAGCGGTCGCACTTGGAGGAAGCACCAATGCTGTGCTGCATATTTTGGCTATTGCCAAAACTGCCGGTGTTGATTTTACCTTAGAAGATTTCAAGCGTGTCAATCATGAAACACCATTGTTGGGTGATTTCAAGCCATCTGGTAAATACCTGATGGAAGATCTTTTTGAGCAGGGTGGTCTACCGGCATTTATGAAATATCTATTAAATAATGGAATGCTTCACGGTGACTGTATGACTGTGACAGGAAAGACAGTTGCTGAAAATCTTGAAAATGTAGATCCTGTTGTGCCATCCTTAGTGAATGTAATTCATCCTATAGAACAACCGCTGAAAGAAACAGGACATCTCTGTATTCTAAACGGAAACCTTGCTCCGGAAGGAGCGGTGGCAAAGATATCCGGTAAAGAAGGCAAGTCTTTCACAGGTCCTGCCCGGGTTTTTGATTCAGAATTGGAAGCCAATGAAGCTATCAAAAAGAAACTTATCCAAAAAGGAGAGGTCGTGGTAATCCGATTTATTGGTCCCAAAGGCGGACCTGGAATGCCTGAAATGCTCAAACCGACCTCCATGATAATCGGTGCAGGCCTTGGTTCAGATGTAGCTTTGATTACGGATGGAAGATTTTCCGGCGGCACACATGGATTTGTGGTAGGGCATGTAACTCCAGAAGCATACAATGGAGGTCCTATAGGATTACTTCAGGATGGGGATATGATTACCATTGATGCGGATAGCCTTACCCTAAGCTGTGAAGTATCGGAAGAGGAAATGGCCGAAAGAAAGAAAAACTGGAAAAACAAAGACCTGAGCGATCTTCAGGGGACTTTGAAAAAATATAACCTTCTCGTGTCCTCAGCCTCAGAAGGCTGTGTGACAGATAAATAATCTATAAAAGCTTAAACATGGTAAGAGGAGCAGATATCGTTGTCAAATCCCTGATTGCTGAAAATGCAGCTTACATTTTCGGGTATCCAGGTGGGGCTATCATGCCAGTATATGACGCCCTTTATGACTACAGTGATCAAATCAAGCATGTCTTGACCAGGCATGAGCAAGGTGCTATTCATGCGGCTCAGGGATATGCCAGGGTTTCTGGCGAGGTAGGAGTGGTCTTGGCTACATCAGGCCCCGGTGCCACAAATCTCATCACGGGATTGGCCGATGCTCAGATAGACAGCACGCCTTTAGTCTGCATCACTGGTCAGGTAGCGGCGCATTTATTGGGTTCAGATGCTTTTCAGGAAACTGATGTAGTAGGTCTTTCTATGCCTGGAACCAAATGGAATATTCAGGTCAGAAGGGTTGAGGATATAGCACCCGCTATTGCCAAGGCTTTTCATATTGCGAAAACTGGAAGACCGGGTCCTGTCCTGGTAGATATCACCAAAAATGCCCAAGTGGAATTTGGGGAATTCAATTATGTTCCTTGCCTAAATATAAGGTCATACAGGCCTTATCAACCAATAAAAGTTCAGGCTATTCAGGATGCAGCAGCCTTGATCAATTCTGCCGAACGTCCTTATTTGCTGTTTGGCCAAGGGGTAGTATTGGCCCATGCAGAAGAAGAACTTAAAAATTTTGTAGATAAGACAGGCATTCCGGCAGCATGTACCTTATTGGGTTCTGGGGCATTACCTGAATCCCACCCTAACTATGTAGGGAAGTTAGGCATGCATGGCAATTATGCTCCTAACCTTTTGACCAACAAATGTGATGTGCTCATTGCAGTTGGGATGAGATTTGATGATCGGGTGACAGGTGACTTGAAGCGTTATGCCAAGCAGGCCAAAGTGATTCACTTAGAGCTCGATCCTTCGGAAATTGACAAAAATGTAAAATGCGCAGTTTCTGTGCTTGGAGACTGTAAGCAAAGCTTAAAACTACTTACTGAGGCGGTGAACAGCAACTCCCACCCGGATTGGATGGAAAAATTCCGAGAGCTGGAAAGTCAAGAAAAAGAAGCTGTAATGTCCAACGACCTGCATGGTACCCAAGGAGGTCTTCACATGGGAGAAGTGATCCATCTGATCAACAAATTCAAGGAAGAGGATGCGATTCTGGTAACCGATGTTGGGCAGCATCAGATGATATCCTGGAGGTATTTTGATTATAAGACCACCCGTACACAAGTGACTTCTGGTGGATTGGGTACAATGGGTTTTGCCTTACCGGCTGCCTTGGGCGCTCAACTCTATGATTACAAAAAGCAGGTGATATGTGTGGTAGGAGATGGTGGTATTCAAATGACCATTCAGGAATTGGGCACCATCATGCAGACCAAAGCACCTGTCAAAGTTGTTCTATTAAATAACAACTATTTGGGCATGGTGAGGCAATGGCAGCAGCTTTTCTTTGATAAGCGCTATTCCTTTACAGAATTGCAAAACCCTGATTTTGTCAAAATAGCAGAGGCTTATAGTTTCAAAGCTAAAAAAGTAACCGAAAGAGAAGACTTAGAGGCTGCAGTAGCAGAAATGCTTGTACAGGAAGGGCCATACTTTCTCGAAGTGGTGGTTGAAAAAGAAGATAATGTATTCCCAATGATCGCTACCGGATGTTCGGTGGAAGAAGTGAGACTAAGCTAATACCGGAGTTTATATGGAAAGATATACCATCCTAGTATACACAGAAAATTTTATTGGAATCCTGAATAGGATTACCATCATATTCACTAGAAGAGGGATCAATATCAATGCACTTACAGCATCTGAAAGCAGGCTGGACGGAATTCATAAGATAACTATTGAGGTGACTGTGACACCGGAACAGATTGAGCAGCTGGTCAAACAGATCGAGAAGGTGATTGACGTGATCAAAGCCTATTACTTCATGGATAATGAAGTGGTCTATCAGGAAATAGCATTGTATAAAATACCTATAGATAGCCTTGATCCAAGTTTGGAAAAAGTAATCCGTCAATTCAATGCACATATCATTGCTGCGGAAAAGGAATTTGTGGTACTGGAATTTACCGGTCATAAAGAAGATACTCAGGCACTGTTGGAAATATTGAAACCCTTCAACCTGCTGGAATTTTCCAGATCAGGAAGAGTGGCCATCGCCAAGCCAAAGTTTTCTGTTCAAGAGTTTTTAAATAATCAAACCTAATTTATAATCACTATGAAACTGAAATTCGGATCAGTAGAGGAAAATGTTGTAACGAGGGAAGAGTTTCCTCTGGAAAAAGCAAGAGAAGTATTGAAAGATGAAACCATTGCTGTATTGGGCTATGGGGTACAAGGACCTGGACAGGCGCTTAACCTCAAGGACAATGGCTTTAATGTCATCGTAGGTCAAAGAAAAGATTCCAAGACCTGGGATAAGGCTGTACAGGATGGATGGGTGCCAGGAGAGACTTTGTTTGAATTGGAAGAAGCCTGTGAAAGGGGGACAATCCTTCAATTCCTTCTTTCTGATGCAGGTCAGATTGCACTTTGGCCAACCGTGAAAAAACATTTGACCAAAGGCAAAGCCCTTTATTTTTCACATGGGTTTGGGATTACTTACAAGGAAAAGACAGGAATCATTCCCCCAGATGATGTGGATGTGATTTTGGTAGCTCCAAAAGGTTCAGGTACTTCATTGAGAAGAATGTTTGTGGAAGGAAGAGGGTTAAATTCTTCCTACGCCATCTTCCAGGATGGTACTGGCAGGGCCAAAGACAGGGTGGTTGCCTTAGGAATAGGCGTAGGATCAGGATATTTGTTTGAAACGGATTTTTATAGAGAAGTGACTTCAGATCTAACTGGGGAACGCGGCACTTTAATGGGAGCAATCCAAGGCATTTTTGCTGCTCAGTATGAAGTGCTCAGGGCAAATGGCCATACACCTTCAGAAGCCTTCAATGAAACAGTAGAGGAGCTTACCCAAAGCTTGATGCCTTTGGTAGCCGAGAACGGAATGGACTGGATGTATGCCAATTGTTCCACAACTGCCCAAAGAGGAGCTTTAGATTGGTGGAAGCCATTCAGAGATGCTACCAAACCGGTTTTTGAAGAATTGTATGACTCTGTAAAAACAGGGAAAGAAGCTCAAAAATCCATCGACGCCAACAGTAAGTCTGATTACAGAGTGAAGTTGGAAGAGGAATTGAAGGAATTGAGAGAATCTGAAATGTGGCAAGCAGGTGCCACCGTAAGAAAATTAAGACCAGAAAATAACTGATAAAACTATGAGTGATAAGCTATGGATATTTGATACCACGCTCCGTGACGGAGAGCAGGTACCGGGGTGTCAATTGAACACCAAGGAAAAGATAGTGGTGGCTAAGGCTTTGGAAGAGCTGGGAGTTGATATCATTGAGGCAGGATTTCCCATATCCAGTCCAGGGGATTTCAATTCTGTGCTGGAGATTTCAAAAGCAGTTTCTAATCCTATCATCTGCGCACTCTCAAGAGCTGTGGAAAAGGATATAGAAGTAGCTGCCGATTCATTGAAATACGCTAAAAAGGGAAGGATACACACCGGTATAGGTGTGTCCCCTTACCATATTCAATATAAGCTCCGTTCACATCCTGATGATATCGTAGAGCGTGCTGTCAAAGCTGTTAAATATGCCAAGCGTTTTGTGGAAGATGTGGAGTTTTATGCAGAAGACGCAGGCCGCGCGGAACTTGATTTTTTAGCAAGAATCATAGAAGCTGCCATCAAGGCAGGAGCTACAGTAGTCAATATTCCAGATACTACAGGCTATTGCCTTCCTGAGCAATACGGTGCTATCATCAGACATCTGAAGGAAAATGTCAGCAATATAGACAAAGCTATAATTTCTACCCATTGTCACAATGATTTGGGCATGGCCACTGCCAATACGCTTGCCGGAGTACAAAATGGTGCACGTCAAGCTGAATTGACTATCAACGGAATAGGAGAGCGGGCTGGAAATACCTCGATGGAAGAAGTGGTTATGGCTATCAAGTGCCATCATGGTATTGATGTTCACACCAATATTCAAACACAGAAAATTTATGAAACCAGCAGGCTGATTTCCAAATTGATGAATATGCCTGTGCAGCCGAATAAGGCTATCGTAGGAAGGAATGCTTTCGCACACTCATCAGGGATTCATCAGGATGGTGTTTTGAAACACAGAGAAAATTATGAAATCATCGATCCCAAAGAAGTGGGGGTACATGAATCTTCCATCGTGCTTACTGCCAGAAGTGGCAGGGCAGCTTTGAAATTCCATTTAGATTCTTTGGGAGTGGAATTGGAAGGAGAGGCATTGAGAGAAGTTTACGAAGACTTTCTAGTACTCGCAGATTCCAAAAGGGATATAGGGCCTAAAGATTTACTTTCATTGGTAGGTAAATACTTAGATGATTCCAGTTTTATCGAATTGGAAAAGGTGAGTTATGAATCTAATGGTAATATCAAGGCCCAAGTCAAACTGAAGGTTGGAGATAAGGCTTACGAGGCAAATTCTGAAGGTAATGGACCAGTAGATGCGGTCTTAAAAGCAATAGCAAAGGTGGTAAAGCCAGATATTGTCCTTGAAGAGTTTCTGATTCAGGCTATTACAGCTGGAAGTGATGATGTGGCAAAAGTCCACATGAGATTGATGCAAGGGGAAAAACCTTTTTATGGTTTTGCATCCAATTCAGACATCGTATTGGCCTCAGCGCAGGCGTATGTGGACGCTCTGAACAAAATACCTGTAAAAGACAAAGTGATTGTAGCTTAAAGATGGAAAAGAAAACATTATTCGATAAAATATGGGATGCCCATGTGGTAAAATCAGTACCAGATGGACCAGACGTATTCTTCATAGATAAACATTTTATACATGAAGTAACCAGCCCTGTCGCATTCCTTAACCTGGAAAAAAGAGGTGTGGGTGTCATGTATCCCGAGAGGACAGTAGCCACACCTGACCACAATGTGCCTACCATTGATCAAGACAAAACGATCAAGGATAAATTGTCCAGAATGCAGGTAGAGAGGCTGAGGGAAAACTGCAAAAAGTACAATATAGAATTGCATGACTTAGGATCTGCCCATCACGGAATAGTCCATGTGATTGGTCCTGAGCTGGGCATTACACAGCCTGGTATGACCATAGTTTGTGGTGATAGTCATACTTCTACCCATGGAGCTTTCGGTGCTATTGCCTTTGGTATAGGCACGTCTGAAGTGGAGATGGTTCTTGCTACCCAATGCATCATGCAGACTAAGGCCAAAAAAATGCGGATTACTGTAGATGGTGAAGTCGGACCTGGAGTTACTTCAAAGGATATTATCCTTTATATTATTTCCAAGATTTCTGCTGCCGGTGCAACAGGTTATTTTGTGGAATACGCAGGGTCAGCTTTCAGAAGTTTAAGCATGGAAGCCAGAATGACCGTCTGCAACATGAGTATTGAAATGGGAGCTCGTGGAGGTTTAATTGCACCTGATGAAACCACTTTTGAATACCTGAAAGGAAAGCAATATGCTCCAAAGGGAGAAGATTGGGACAGGGCTGTTGCAGAATGGACTGCTTTACAGACAGACGAGGGAGCTGTATTCGATAAAGAATATCACTTTGATGCTACAGATATTGAACCCATGATCACCTATGGTACCAATCCTGGAATGGGGATCAAAATCAGAGATATCATTCCAACACTTGATGGAATGGAGGGAAGCAATAAGAAAACTTACCTCAAATCATTGGATTACATGGGCTTTGTACCTGGTGAATATATCAAAGGGAAAAAGGTGGATTATGTTTTCGTGGGTAGTTGTACCAATGGGAGGATAGAAGATATACGCTCTGTAGCGAACTTCGTCAAAGGAAAGCAAAAAGCGGACAACATTACCGCATGGATAGTTCCAGGGTCGAGAGAAGTAGAAAAAATGGCTCATGAAGAAGGTTTGGTCAAAATTCTGGAAGAAGCAGGGTTTAAACTCAGGCAACCAGGTTGTTCAGCATGCTTGGCCATGAATGATGATAAAATCCCTTCAGGGAAATATGCGGTTTCCACTTCCAACAGAAATTTTGAGGGAAGGCAGGGACCTGGAGCAAGAACATTGCTTGCCAGTCCACTTACCGTTGCTGCTGTAGCAGTAACAGGGGAAATCAGCGATCCTAGGGATGTGTTTTAATTCAAAAAAAGAAAAAATGGCTTACGATAAATTCAACATTCTTACCAGTACTGTAGTACCGCTTCCTACCGAAAATGTGGACACAGATCAGATCATCCCAGCCAGGTTTTTGAAAGCTACCGAAAGGGAAGGCTTTGGAGATAACCTGTTTAGAGACTGGAGATATGATGCTGATGGAAATCCCAAAAAGGATTTTGTACTCAATGATTCTACCTATTCTGGAAAGATTCTTCTGGCTGGAAAAAACTTCGGGTCCGGTTCAAGCAGAGAACACGCCGTTTGGGCACTCTATGATTATGGTTTTCGCTGTGTAGTGTCTTCTTTCTTCGCGGATATTTTCAAAAATAACTGTCTGAACATAGGAGTGCTTCCAGTGACTATAAGTCCTGAGTTTGCAGATATACTCTTTTCAGCAGTAGAACAGGACCCTTTGACTCAAGTGGAAGTGGATATAGACAAGCAGACCATCACATTATTGAAAACAGGTGCATCTGAATCCTTTGACATAAATACCTATAAAAAGGAGAATATGAAAAATGGGTTCGATGACATAGATTACTTGCTGAATATAGAGAAAGAAATCACTGAATTTGCAAAAAGCAGATCATAAACCGTCTCAGCCCGGATGACACTCCAGTCGGACGGAATTGTAAATCGTAAATAGTCAATCGTTATTCAAAATGGGGCATTATAGGAAAATAGAGATCATGGATACTACCTTGAGGGATGGGGAACAAACCTCGGGAGTTTCTTTTTTGCCCTCTGAAAAACTTCAGATTGCCAAGTTGCTGTTGGAGGAATTGAGGGTAGATAGGATAGAGGTTGCTTCTGCCAGGGTGTCAGACGGTGAGAAAGAAGGGGTTAAGAAAATCACCCAATGGGCATCCGAAAAAGGATACCTTGACAAAGTGGAAGTTTTGGGTTTTGTAGATGCCCCCGCATCTGTAGATTGGATCGTAGAGGCTGGAGGAAAGGTAATGAATCTTTTGACCAAAGGTTCCCTGAATCATCTAACCCATCAATTGCGAAAAACTCCAGAACAGCATTTTGAAGATATTCAAAAGAATATTGCCTATGCCAAGACCAAAGGAATCAGCGTCAATGTATACCTGGAAGATTGGTCAAATGGAATGAGAAATTCCATGGATTACACTTTGGAATTCATTGGCTTCCTGAGTTCGCTCAAAGTGGAAAGAATCATGCTGCCGGATACACTTGGTCTGCTCAACCCACGCGAGGTAAGTCATTTTATTAAGCTTATTACTACGGAGTTCCCTGATGTTCATTTTGACTTTCACGCACACAACGACTATGACCTGTCGGTAGCCAATGTACTCGAATCCATTTACAATGGTGTGAGCGGAATTCATACTACGGTCAATGGATTGGGGGAGAGAGCAGGAAATGCTCCGCTGGAATCTGTAATAGCTGTACTGAAAGATTTTACCGATTATAGGATCAATATCAAGGAAAACAAGATTTTCAGGGTCAGTAAACTGGTAGAGCAGTTTTCGGGTCAGCATATTCCAGCCAACAAACCTGTAGTGGGGGAAAATGTGTTTACCCAGACAGCAGGAATTCACGCAGATGGAGACAATAAGAAAAATCTATATTTCAACGATTTGCTCCCCGAACGCTTTGGAAGGCAAAGAAAATATGCCTTAGGTAAAACCTCTGGGAAAGCCAATATCATTAAGAACCTGCAGGAGCTTGGAATTTCTCTGGAGCCAGAGGAACTTTCAAAAGTAACGCAGCGCATTATTGAATTGGGAGATAAAAAGGAAAGGGTTACTACCGAAGATCTTCCCTACATCATCTCTGACGTACTCCAAAACAATTCTATTTCCCATCATATATTTATTGAGGGGTTCAATCTGAGCCATTCAAAAGGACTCAAGCCTACAGTGCAGCTGAAAATCAATATTCATGGAGAAAGTTACGAAGAAGGGGCGTCCGGTGACGGGCAATACGATGCCTTTATGCAGGCAGTAAAAAAGATTTATAAATCGATTAAGTTACCCTTGCCCAAACTGATCAATTACCATGTAACTATTCCTCCCGGTGGAAAAACGGATGCCTTTGTGGAAACGGTTATTACCTGGGATTATGGCAATATTTTCAAAACAAAAGGATTGGATAGTGATCAAACTGTGGCAGCGATGAAAGCCACAGAAAAAATGCTGAATATCATTGACAAAATGGGAGATAGCAGAGGCCTGGATCTCGGAAAGAAAAAAGAAGTAAAAAATAACCCAGAACAAGATAAAAACAGTTTTTATGGAAATGAATATCGCGCTATTGCCAGGTGATGGCATAGGCCCTGAAGTAATTGCCCAAGCAGTAAAAGTAGTCAAAGCAGTAGGAGAAAAGTTTGGACATAAGATCAGCTTTGAAGAAGCACCTGTAGGGGCAGCGGCTATTGACCAAACCGGAGATCCTTATCCGGATGCAACTCATGAGGTTTGTTTGCGAGGAGATGCAGTCCTTTTTGGTGCCATCGGTGATCCCAAGTATGACAATGACCCCAAGGCAAAAGTGAGGCCTGAACAAGGCTTGTTGCGAATGAGACAAAAACTCGGACTCTTTGCCAATGTCCGCCCAACTTTCACTTTTCCTTCGCTAGTTCATAAGTCACCATTAAAACTTGAAAGAGTAGATGGCGTGGACTTTGTGTTTTTTAGAGAGTTGACAGGAGGGATTTACTTCGGTGAGCCAAGAGGGCGAAACGAACAAGGAACCAAGGCTTTTGATACCAATGTGTATTCAAAAGAAGAAATTACCAGGCTGGCGAGAATGGGTTTTGAGGCAGCACAAAAAAGGAGAAAATTACTTACCTGTGTGGACAAAGCAAATGTGATGGCTACTTCAAGACTTTGGCGGGAGACTGTTCAGGAATTGGCGCCGGAATATCCCGATGTCAAAGTGGAATATGAATTTGTAGATGCGGTAGCCATGCGCTTGATTCAATGGCCTAAGGCTTATGATGTGCTGATCACCGAAAACTTATTCGGAGACATCCTGACCGATGAAGCCTCTGTTATTTCAGGCTCAATGGGGTTGATGCCTTCAGCTTCACTTGGAACAGAGAATAAATTATTCGAACCTATCCATGGTTCCTACCCGCAGGCAGCCGGAAAAGATATTGCCAATCCTTTGGCCACTGTTCTTTCTGCAGCCATGATGTTTGAATATGCCTTTGATCTCAAAGAAGAAGCCCAAGCTATCTCGGATGTGGTCAACAAGTCACTTGCCGAAGGAGTAGTCACAGAAGATATTGCAGAAGGTGGGAAGGCCTACAAAACCTCTGAGGTGGGAGACTGGCTTGCTAAAAACATTTAAAGTAATGTTTGATTTAGTGAACACCTTAATCCTGTCGGGCCTTGCCTGGCAGGATTTTTTTCGTTTACTGATTTTCTTACTTTTGATTTAAATAGAAATCAAATGCAAAATAGGCCTCATACATATCTTTTTTTTATTCAATATTTAGGTCTTAGGTATGCCGGATGGCAGAGGCAAAAAGGTGTTAAAACTATTCAGGGTGCCTTGGAACGTGGGTTAAGGTATGTTTTAGGTCATGAGGATTTTAATATTTTGGGTGCCAGCCGGACGGACTCAGGAGTGTCTTGTAGGGAGGGAGCTTTTGAATTGTTCCTAAAAGAAGCGCTCGAGATTCCTGACCTAGTTCCCAGGTTAAATGAAAACCTACCTTCTGATATCCGCATTATCCGCATGCAACCAATTCCATCCGATTTTAATATCATCCAGGATGTGGTGTCGAAATCTTATTCCTACAGTTTCCTGTTTGGAGTAAAACCAGATCCGATTCGATACCCAGTTGCGGCTTTTTTTCCTGGACTTCCTGATGTGGAACTCATGCAAAAAGGGGCTAAACTTTTTGTCGGGGAGCATGATTTCAAAAGGTTTTGTTCAATAGATAAGGTAACTGACAATTATTGCAGGGAAATATTCTCTGCTGATTTGTGCTTGGAAGAGCCTATCCCTGCTGAGGGAGAAGCATTGAGAAAAGTAGTTTTTCAGGTTTCTGGAAAAGGATTTTTAAGGTACCAAGTAAGAATCATGGCAGGAGCATTGGCAGATTTAGGTTTGGGAATCTTGAGTTTCTCGGATTTTGAAGATGCTATGCAAACCCCGGAGGGAAAACCTATAGCTATAGCAGCGCCAGCTTGCGGTTTGGTCTTGGAACAGGTTCGTTTTGTTCTTTAGGCCCGTTTATCTAAGCCCTGAAAATATAAATGCCAAAGACCTGGAAGCACAGAGTGAAAAGACGCATTGCGAAGAATGTTTATTAAAAGATCAAGCCCTATTTCCCTAATTCAAACGCTATAAAAAACCCATGCTCAGAATACCGGTCAGCATCAGTAGCTTTGATAGGAGGCTCAGCTGGGTGAAATGTGCTTTTCGGTCGGCGATGTATATTTTGTACATAAAGAAGAAAAATAGCAGACTCAGCATTCCGAAATAGTAAAATAACTGAGGGTTGTTGATTTTGAAAGTCACCACCAAAATGGCACATACAAATGCGATGGCAATGAAAAAAATCACCCGTTTGGTTTTCCTAAATCCTATCACAATAGGAAGGGTTTTACAGCCATGCTTTCTGTCTCCTTGCCTATCCTCTATATCCTTGATGATTTCCCGGATAAGGTTGAGAAAAAAAGCAAAAATCGCATAAGTCAGGACCAGTAATTCAGACTGCTGATAGTAATAACCCACCAGCCAGATGGATGCTCCTGTCAGTAGGGCTACAGTGAAATTGCCCACAAAGGGAAGTCTTTTCAATTGGTTACTGTATAGCCAAAGTAAAAAAGAAGCCAGAAAAGTGATGATGGCAACTCTTGGACTGACAAGTAAAGCAATTCCGACACCAGAAAGATTCAATATGGTATGAAAGAATATGGCCACCCGCCTCTTCATGCTTCTGCCTATAATTACCTCATTTGGTTTATTGACGTAATCAATCTTGACATCGTAATAATCATTGATCATGTAGCCCGCAGCTGCAATGATAACTGTAGAAAGAATGATTAGATAAAGATTGATATCCTGTAAAACAGGTACTCCCATGCGGGTAGTCTCCACAAGAAAATGTGCCGTCATCAATTGGGCGAATGCCAAAATCACCAAATTTGCAGGTCTACTGATTTTCAGTAAACTCCAGATGGTAAAAGGACTTGTGGTAGTTGTGGCATTCATATCTCAAAATTAACACAAAATGCTTGTCAATTTTTCAGGAAGTGCTTATTCCTGATGAATTATTGTGTCAATTTTGCTAACGTACTTGGTCAGGCCGGGTTTTATAGACTCGGATAAAGTCTATTTCTAATTTTTGAGGCCAAATATCAGTATCTACGCCTTCTGATCCTCCCCAATCTCCTCCAACTGCAATATTCAAAATGAGGTGAAATTCATGATCAAATGGCCATTCTTCCCAGCCTTCTCCTGTGTTTTCAAAAGTATGGTATTTTTCTCCATCCAAGTAAAAATCAATTTTATCCTCCTGCCAATCGATGGCGTAAACATGAAATGCTTCCGAACAATCAGGTACTTGGATTTGCTTCCCAACTTGGGTGTTTTTTCTGTGGTTAAAAGCCTCCGTATGCACAGTTCCATGTACTACACCTTGGTCATAGCCCACATGTTCCATGATGTCAATTTCACCGCTTTTTGGCCATCCTCCATAATTATTCTCTTCCGGAAGCATCCAAATGGCAGGCCAGGTACCCACACCTTTTGGTAGCTTTGCACTGACTTCAATATACCCGTATTTCCAGGCTTGTTTGCCTCTCGTGAGAAGCCGTGCTGAAGTATAACCCTTTGCATAAGCACTGTCCTGGTGAGCCTCGATGATGAGCTTACCATTTTCAACACGTGCATTTTTTGTGTCTTTTTCGGTATAATACTGTAATTCATTGTTTCCCCAACCATGATCACCTACATCATAGACCCAGTTCTCAGCGTTAGGGAGTCCCTCATAATCAAATTCCTCAGACCAAATGAGGTTACTGTCCTCTTTGGTTTGACACGCGAAAAGT
>NZ_REBN01000227.1 GCF_007692705.1 Mongoliibacter sp. | reverse complement strand
AAACTCCTCTTTTCCGGATATTCGGTCAAGAGAAACCAATCGGTTATCCCGGGCTAGTATCAAATCTCCTTTTTGGCTCAACAACACTAAAGGCAATCTTCCTCGAAACAGATAGGTTTTAACCAATCCATCCTGAAAATCAAATCTGAACAATTTTCCACCCTCAATATCCACCCAATACAGGCAATTTTCTTTCTGATCAAAAAGAGGGCTTTCTCCTAATGTACACTGTGATGAATAAAAATGGTCGCCGTTCATATCTTGTTTTTATAATTAATATAATCTTCGGTTTGAATTCTACACTCGCCTAACGTATCCAAACATCAATTTTTTAAGAATCAGGAAATTAAGATTTTTCATTTGTAATCCCATTATAGGAATTCTTTCTAAACCCACATCAAGCTATCTTTCATTTCAATGATTCCTGTAAAAGCAAACAAAGTATTTGCCATTCCTCAAAATAAAAAGAGAAACTTTCATTCCACTTGAAAGAATAATTATCTTAGAAATTGAAGTACAGCTTCTTAAGGCTTTCCTTTAATCAAACCTAGCAAAAACCCAAAACCCAGCCATGATACTCATTCTTACTATCTTTTTGGCACTGGCAATTATACTGATTGCTATTGTAAAATTTGACGTGCATCCTTTTCTAGCCCTTTTTGGAACGGCCATTATCTATGGACTTCTTGCAGGAATGCCCGGTGAGTTGATCTTACAATCAATTTCAGAGGGATTCGGAGGGGTTTTGGGAAGTATAGGACTACTCATCCTTTTAGGTGTTATCATGGGGACCTTCCTCGAAAAAACTGGAGGGGCCATCGTGATTGCCGAAAAAATCCTTCGATGGATCGGCGAAAAGTCAGTCACTACGGCCATGTTGGTAAGCGGTTACATTCTTTCTATTCCCGTTTTTGGAGATTCGGTATTCATCATGATGAACCCGATTTCAAAATCACTTTCCCTGAAAAGCAAAACTCCCTACGCAGCGACAACCATTGCCATTGCCTTAGGCGCTACCGCTTCTCATAGTTTAGTCCCCCCTACTCCAGGACCGATCGCCACAGCAGGAATTATGGAAGCAGATTTGGGAATGGTGATTTTCTGGGGTTTTCTGATCAGCTTGGTCACCTTAGTTCCAAGTTATTTTTTCATCAAAAAATTTGTCGCCAAAATACCCCTTAAGCCTCAGGTGGCAAAAGTAGAAGCTAAGGAGGCTAAAATCGTATTCCCCTCGGCTTTCAAGTCTTTTCTACCGATCACAGTCCCTTTGGTATTGATCATAGTGGCCTCGATAGCCAAGTATCCCTCCAAACCCTTTGGAGAAGGGGCTTTCTATACCATCATGCAGTTTATTGGAAGTCCTGTGATAGCCTTATTTTTGGGTGTCTTCTTGACTTTTTTACTCCCAAAGAAATTTGATAAAAGATTACTTTCCGCCTCAGGTTGGTTTGGGGAGGCTATCCTCATCGCTGCACCTGTGATTTTGATTACCGGTGCAGGTGGGGTTTTTGGAAAAATGTTGCAGAATTCAGGTATTGGAGAAATGGTCAGTGCCAATATGAGCAATGCCAGTTGGGGGATTTTCCTTCCGTTTATCATCGCATTTTCACTGAAAACAGCTCAAGGATCCTCCACTGTAGCCATGATTACTACCGCCTCGATTGTAGCGCCGCTTTTGGGATCCTTAGGTTTGGATTCGGAGACCATGAGGGTTTTTGCCGTACTTGCAACCGGCGCAGGAGCCATAGCCATTTCTCATGCCAATGACAGCTTCTTCTGGGCAGTTACCCAACTTTCAGGCCTGACCATCAAGCAGGGTAATCAATCACACAGTTTGGGAACATTGATCATGTCCCTTACTGCAATCTCACTGATTTACTTGATTACTTTGTTTGTATAAAAAGCATGGATTTCTTGAACTAATCGAATTATACCGACAAAACTTGAATTTTCTTTTGCTTTGATACTGATGGATATTTGATATTAATAGATATTGGTCTAACAACTTTCGATTTATATAATGTATTGAAATAAAATTTGATCTCTTTGAAATACCTACAAAGACTAAGCAGGAACCTATGCAGGTTTCAATATTTTATTAAGTTAAATTTACCTTGCAGTCCAGCCACCGTCTACGGTGACCATGGATCCCACCATGTACTTTCCGGCATCCGAGGCCAACAGTAAGGCCGCCCCCTGTATTTCTTTCAGTTCACCCCATCTGCCCAAAGCAGTTGCTCCTACTACAAATTTTTTCCCTTCCTCTGTATCAGCAATAGGTAGATTCATTTCAGTCAGAAATGGCCCCGGGCAAATGGCATTTACCGTAATATTGAAAGGAGCCAACTCCAAAGCCAAGGCCCTAGTCATCTGCACAACTGCACCTTTACTGGATGTATAGGGGGTACGGTTTGCCAAGCCTACAAGTCCCAATGTACTTGCCAGGTTGATAATACTTCCCTTATTGGCATTTTTCATATGTGGGGTTACCGCCTTGCAGGCAAGCCAGGTTCCTGTTACATTGATATCCATCACTTTATTGAAGTCCTCCAAGCTCAGTTCGTCTATTGCTCCACGGATATTGATCCCTGCACTATTGATCAGGATATCAATCCTGCCAAAAGTCTGCATAGCTTTTTCTGCCATGGCATCCATATCGGCTTTCTTACTGACATCTCCTGCAAAAGCTATGGCTTTAACGCCATAGGCTTCAGAAATCTCTTTTGCGGAAGCTGCTCCTTCGTCTCCATTTCTACTGACCAACATCAGGTCAGCGCCAGCTGAGGCCAAGCCTGCAGCCATGGCCAAACCAAGACCCTTTGAGCCTCCTGTGACAATGGCCACTCGTCCTTTTAAATCAAAAATTTTTATTCCCGGTAGATTGGCTATTTCTGTGTTCATAATATGGTTGTTTGTTTAAAATATGTTTTATGTGACATGTATATGCGGAATGATGCCAGTAAAGCAATAAAGACCATCATTACAAAACATTTCGATATTAATTGATAATGGATATTCATAGATATTGATTTGGAGCAATCCATAATATTGAATATCGAGATTACTGGCAAAGAATCGAACTATCATTCTTCATAATATGCTTATGCTCTAATTTTCAATGTTTCTTTGCTATAGGCCAAGCATTTCAGTATATTTTTTTCTTCCAGTTCTAGTTTCTCTTCCCCTGTCAAATGGCTGACCTTAGGCAAGTCGCCTGGAAACTCCTTTTCTTGAACAAATTCAAGCATCCTAAGCATGACAGCAGCAGGGGCTTCTGGAAATGTTGCCCAATATTCCTTGGTAAGACATGGGATTTCCAGTGGATCTCTGGTAATCATCTCCAAAGAAAACCGGATGTCCGGATTGTACTTTTTACATTTTTCAACTGCCGACTTCAAGTCTACGATTCCTTGTCCCAAAGGGACTTCTGAAAGTAAAAACCCCTCTTCGTATTCCTTTACTCCCATATCTTTGATATGGGTGGAAAAGGCGTAAGGCGCCAAAATATCAATGACCTCGTTGGGATCTTCCATTAAAGCTAAATTATTCCCAAAGTCTATGGTCACTCCTACATAATCATTGTCCAGCATCTTGATCAAGCCTACCAGTTCCTCGGCTTTCCAATCTTTGTGATTTTCTATCCCAAGTTTCACTTGATGTTTGGCCACTATAACTGATGCTCTTTTCAAAGATGCCATGGAGGCCTTTTTGAAATCCTCAAACTCTTCTTTACTCTGGAAGTTTTCATATCTTCTTCCACTCAAGCACACGGTCCTAAAAACCCGCACACCTGCATTTTTTGCAATAATAATTTCATTTTCAAATCTTTCTGACTCCTGTTCAGTCTTGGGAAGGCTGATACTTCCTTCCAAAAACATTCCTGTTTTTTCCCTAAGTGCTTTCAGTTCATCTGCAAAGGGCTCCGTCCAACCATTGACGCCAACCTGAACTCCCCCCGCCCCAATTTCATGGCAGTGCGCCATCAGTTGCTTCGCATTTTGAAATGCCGGAAACCTTTCACTCTGAACCTTGGAATTCCATCTGCTCCAATAAGAATGTACCACTATACCCATGGATTCTTTTTCAAAATAACCCGAAAAATCAGGTAGGGGGCCACTCAAGGCCATAGCAGCCATACCTGCAGTATAAATAAACTCTCTTCTACTATGAGAAAAATTAGGTTTTGAAAATTGTGGGTGGTTTTTCATAGGGTGCTGTTTATATATCCAAACTTGGCTTTTAAGGTCCTTCTTTCTTTTTTTCGCCTATATGCTTGTTCAGCTCTTCCGCTGTCCATGGAAAAACCCTTCCCTGTGTCTGATGCCGGGTGGTGCCCACAGTTCTTGGGCTCACTGGCTCTGCCTGGTTGCCCCATTCATTTCTGATATAAGTAAGTATGGCTGCAATACTCGCATCATCCATGGTAGAATGTGAGGGCATCACCGGCAAAATCTCCGGAGCATCGTAGAGTTTTCCTGAAACTTCCAGAGGACCTTCCATCCCGTGGAGAATGATTAAAGCAAGTCTGACTTCATCTTCTAAAACCCACTCTGAATTGAGTAAAGTAGGCCCCATCCTATTGACACCTGACCCGTCATTCCCATGACAGCCTGCACAACTGGTGAGATACTTCTGTCTGCCTCGGGCAAACTGTGCCAGTGCCTCGCCACTCAAAACCACCTCAGGATCATCTTCCTCGCTTGGATCATATCCAGGCCAAGAGAAAAGACGCTTTAACCTTTCCAATCTGTTCTTTTCCAACTTAATATCCTGAGAAGCAAATATCGAAGGTGCAGCACTCAGCTTGACAAAACCTGGCTCTTGTACGTTTCCTGCCTGAATGGCCATACTGGCAAGTAGGGTTTCGGACTTCCAGGAACCCTTGTCAATATCCAATAAGGCTATCATGCCACTGATTTCGTCGGTGTTCTTCTTATTCAGGACCGCAGCAGTCAGTGATTCCAGAAATACTTCTTTGCTGTTTTCCTGATTCTTCCAGATTTCCTCCTTCCAAATATTTTCAATAAACGCATATTCTCTATCCCCCAAACTGCTCATCAAGGCATCATGAAAAAGTAAATCTTCACTATAGGCATTGAAAATATTCCGCACCAACTGAAAGTGATCCTCTTGGTCCAAGACCTGAGAGGAGAGCGCCAATTGAAGGGCCAAAACTTTTGAAGAGGATTTGGATAAGCGGGTCATTTCTTGAGCAAGTCTGGATTTTTCGGCTGGGGTACTGGAGAAATTCCCTTCTAATAACCTCAAGGCATGCGACTGGACCAAACTGGAATTGTCATCTAGAAGCATATATAGCCAGTCTTCTTCCAAAGCTTGTAAGCCTTCCAAGGTCCAAAGGGCATGAAGCCTGCCAAAATCAAATTTTTCCTGTTCGATTTTAGTCTGTAAGATCGAAGCAAGTTTTTGGTCTCCATTTTCCACCAAAAGTCTTTGCGCCATATCCCTATGCCAGCCATCAGGATGAAAAAGCTTTCCTATCAATTCTTCCCCACCAAGCTCAGAATACTTGGGAAAAGGGGTTGGTTTCCATCCCTTTGGTACAATCCTCCATATTCTTCCCATATGCACCGGTAATTCCAATTCTCTCTGGATTGTTTGTTCTCTGAGGTAAGGAGTCACATAAGAGCCGTGCTGGATCAAACCTCTATACATATCGGCAATATAAAGGGCGCCATCCGGGCCAACCGTTGAATGTACTGGCCTAAAACGCTCATCTGTGGAGGCCAAAAATTCCTTCCCCGGATTAGGGTCAAAGGCTTCTAAAACCAGTCCTTTTTGTTCGATGACATTTCTTTTGATCAAATTTCCTGCAGGTTCACAGACAAAGGCATTTCCATAATATTCCTCTGGAAATAAAGTACTCCTAAAAACAGTTGGTGAACAAGCTGCTGTAAATTCCAAAAGCTTCCCTCTTTCGTCCAAAGTCCCTGGAATATACCCCCTATTGACCGCTGGATTGGGTCGTATGGGATAAACCCTTCTGTCTATCGTGAGTCCATGATCTATTCCTGTACTGACCTGATGATTGGGATTCCGGGAGAAATAATTTGCGGGGACCAAGTCTCCATGCAATTGTGACCAATTATAATTATAAATCAACCTACCCTGATCATCCTGATTGATTCCATATTGCCCACGGGCTTCCGTAATATCTCTGATCCATTCCCCATCGATCAACTTATAGCGCAATTTGGATTTGGCACTATAATACCAATTATCCAATGCCCTCATCAGGCCATTATCAGAGTGTTCGGGGATTCCATTAGCAGCATAAGTGGAGTCCAGTAAAATTTTGCTATCCGCTTTTAAATCCCCATTCGAATCCTCGGTCAGCCATAGCGCATTGTTTTCAGCCACCAATGCTCCTCCTTTAAACAGACCCAAAGCCCGGGGCATGTATAAACTATCCAAGTAGACAGTACTCTTATCCATGGCACCGTCCCCATTGGTATCCTCCAAAACAGAAATTCTGCCTAAGGGCAAAGATTCTCCAATTCCATCAATATCGGGCATGAAACTTCTCATCTCCACTACCCACAGCCTTCCATCTTCATCAAAAGTCAAAAAAATCGGATCCTGAACCATGGGTTCATTTGCTACCAATTGAATTTCAAAACCTTCTTCTAACTGAAATGTCTTGAGTTCATCTTGGGGAGATTTGGGTGGGGAGCTTGTTTCCTGAAAGACATCTTGACTTTCTTTGCAGCAAATGCAAACACAAATTATAATCAGCAATGAAATTAATCGGAAAATATTCATGAGGCCAGCTGCAACTGTCGGTTATCTTAGGTTTGGGTAGGAATAATTTTGCAATTATCCCATCCTTCAAAATGCATGAAAATACCGAGTTTAACAAGAGGGAATTACGGAAACGGCTGAATTACTGATTGATGGCAAAAGGGAAGTTTGGAAGGAATCAGATTTGATTAATTTTTCAAAAAGCATGGAGGAAGCATTCGATTAACATTCCAACATCAAATCAATATACACTTATATCATCTTAAAAAAGATCAAGATGCTATGAGGTAGAAAAATGGTATGATCAAAAAAAATAAAAACTATTCTAAAATTCATTTTAATATGAATTCCCCTGTTTTACCTGTAACTTTCTGCAAATCTGAAAACTATGTCCAAGGAAAAAACAGTAAAAAAAGCGGATAAAAAGAAACCTGAGAAAAATCTCAAGGAAAAACGCGCCGAGAAGAAAGCGAAAAAAGAAGACAAAAAAGGTAGAGATTAAATCAAAACCAGATTTGCTGGAATTTAGGCCATTGTCCAATCAAGACAATGGCTCACTCTTTCCATGCATTTTTTAAAAACCTCAGCCAATTACCGAACATTACATTTTCAATATCTTTTTGCGCGTAACCTCTTTTTGCAAGAAGATCAGGTATTTTTTGCAAATCTGCGATGCTCTCTACATCATACGGACATTGTTCCCTGCCAAAACCTCCATCCAAATCAGAACCTATGCCAATATGATTCGCATTGCCGGCTAGCTGACAGATATGGTCCATATGGTCAATCAGTTTTTCGAGATTACAATCCATCGCTTTGGGATCAGAAACACCCCTTTGCCAGCCCGGAACCATCATCCAAGCATCCATGGCTCCACCGATTACCGCTCCCCTTTCAATTAAAATTTTCAACTGCTCATCCGAAAACTGTCTATTGTGATCAACCAGTTCACGGCAATTGTTGTGACTGGCCCAAACATGTCCATGAAAAATATCCATAGCTTCCCAGAAACTGTCATCACAAAGATGGGTGGCATCCAAGATAATATTCAGCCTTTCCATTTCCCTAAGCAGTTCGGGTCCTTTAGGCCCAAGTCCTCCAGTAGCATCAGTTCCATTGGCATACCTACCGGGCCCATAATGGGAGAGCCCCAAGGCACGAAGTCCGGATTTATAAGCTTTTTCCAAATAAGAGATATCCACAATCGAGTCGGCTCCTTCCAAAGAAAGGATATATCCGACTGGCTTCGTGTTCCAAGGCAGTTCGTGCAGCCAAAGGTTGACATGTTTTTCCAAACCTTCCAAATCTTTAATTTGGACCATTTCACCAGCATCTTCCATAGCACGGTACCAAGCCAGTTGCCCTTGAGTCTGCGCCCAAGCTTGTTCGGGAGAATGCCAGCCGGGGAGTGTATTATCGGGTGTTACATAGCGGGCTATTTGTGTAGCTACTACCAATCCAATGTTTCCTTTTCTTAGCTCTGGCAAAGAAACCACAGCCCTACCTCTATCAGGCTTATCGTCTAGTCCTGCTTCCCTGGCATTGAGTTCTGAAACTGGCCTCCGCAAGTCCCTGTTCCATTCCAGGGCATTCATGCTGAGATCTAAATGTGCATCAATTGTAAACATATTTGATGAAATAAAAGGATTGAATTGATATGTTCGGAAGATAAAATGTAAAGGCAAATCCTATTTCAACTTTATTTCCATTTATTTCTACTTATATCAATTTCAAACCTATTGGAATTACCTTTTATCATATTACTTTAATTCAAAAACAGCCTCAATTTCTACAGGAATGTTATCGGGAAGTGTAGCCATTCCCACAGCGCTACGGACCCCAACACCATTTTCCTGACCCCAAACCACCGCAAATAGCTCAGAACATCCATTAATGACATAGGGGTGCCTCTCAAAATCAGAGGTGGCGTTGACCATTCCCAAAACTTTGATCACTCTTTTGACTCGATTTAGGGATCCTAAATTGGCTTTGATAGTAGCCAACATAGCCAAGCCAACTTGCCTGGCAGCCAATTTCCCCGCTTCTATATCCATATCTTCGCCGATTCTTCCTATGATTAAAGTACCGTCTTCCTGTACGGTACCATGCCCGGAGAGATATAGATATTTACCATCTACAAGGCAGGGCTTATACACACCAAGTGGCTTTGGTGGCGGTGGTAAAATTAAACCTGATTCTGCAAAATTCTCTTCAGCTGAACTCATAATTTATTCAATTTATACTTTTTAAAATTCATTCTATTTTGGCCAAATTTACTTCTAAATCCTAATCATTTTAAGGATTTTACACTACTGGAGGGTCGAAGCCTTTTTTAAAAAATAAAAGAAAATCTAAAGTTAAATCCCTATATAAAAACATCTAAAATCATCACACCCATCAATCCTACCACAGCAACAATGGTTTCCATGACCGACCAAGATTTGATCGTGTCTTTTATGCTGACATTAAAATACTCCTTGTATAACCAAAAGCCCGCATCATTAAAATGCGAAAACATCAAACTCCCTGCTCCTATGGAAAGCACCAACAAATTTGGATCAACACCAGCTGTACTAACTATGGGAGCAATAATTCCTGCAGTTGTCAATCCTGCAACTGTGGCAGAACCCACCGCAACTCTAATCAATGCGGTAATTACCCAAGCCAGCACAAGAGGATGTACGTCCCAACCTTGCAAAGCATCTGCAATTTCAAGGCTGACTCCTGAATCCATCAAGACCTGCTTCAAAGCCCCCGCTCCGCCGATAATCAACAAAATCATGGCGACGTCTTTTGTAGCTACCACATACAAGTCCATTAATTTGGGGATTTTGAAATTCATCCTCATCCCAAGTGTGTAGGTTGCCAAAAGCAAAGAGATCAACATTACCATTCCAGGATCTCCTACAAATTGGATGTAAGGGTAAAGAGTACTTTCTTCGGACATATTCAAAGTCAGAATCGTAGTGCCAATAAGAAAAAACACAGGGAAAAGTGCTGAAAAGAAACTATTGAAGACACTCGGCAAATCTTCCTCAGGCTTGGCTTTGGCCTGAAAAATATCCAAAGGTTTGGCATCTATATTCTTCAATAGCTTTGCAAATAATGGTCCTGCTACAATGATGGTGGGAATTGCAATCAATATGCCATAGGCAAGTGTAAGTCCCATATTGGCTCCAAACTGAGCCACTAAAGCAGCTGGGGAAGGGTGCGGCGGGAGAAACCCATGAGTAACTGACAAGGCAGCCAAAAGGGGGATCCCTACATATACAGCCGGTAATTTGAACCTATATGACACAGTGAATACCAAAGGAATCAATAACACAAATCCTACATTGTAAAATAAAGGAATCCCTACTACCAAGCCTGTCACCATCATGGCCCAAGTGACATTCTTGACCCCAAAAATAGACATGAGCGTATCTGATATTCTCTGTGCAGCCCCACTTTCAGCCACAAGCTTGCCAAGCATGGCGCCCATTACAATGACGATGACCAAGTCACCCAAGAGTCCGCCAATTCCTTTTTGTATGGATCCTGCGATCTGATCTGCCGGTATACCCAAAAGGAAACCGGCAAGAATGGAGGAAATGAGAAAGGCAATAAAGGGATTGAATTTTAGCCAGGTGATCAGCAGGATCAATACGGCAATACTGATCAATACAAAAACAATGGTCATAGGTTATCTAGGGTTGAAGGACCAAATTAAAAAATTAATCTAAAATGAATTGCGGAAACGATTAATAATTGAT
>NZ_REBN01000180.1 GCF_007692705.1 Mongoliibacter sp. | reverse complement strand
ATGGTCAAAGGAGAAGAGAAATCATTTGACTTTTCCTTTCAGCACGAATTCAATTGCTCCTATTCTAGCCTTATCCAACAGGAGCCTTCCCAGTTTTTCATTCAGGCATTGGATGATTGTATATTGGCCTCTATTCATTATGATTTTTTGCAACAACTTTATCAGCATTATCCAGAAAGCAATAAGTTTGGAAGGACTGCTGTAGAGCAATATTATATATGGAGAGAACAAAGAGAAATCTCGCTAATGACAGATTCTGCTCAGGAAAGGTATCTCAGGTTGATGGAGAAATATCCCATTTACTTAGAGCAGGTACCCTTAAAATACCTAGCTTCTTATCTGAATATCAAACCCGAATCACTCAGTAGAATAAGGAAAAAGCTTTTTGAGGAACGATAAATGCCTTCTTAACATAGGTCAATTTGTGACTTGAAGCCTCATCCCAACTTTGTACCTGTAAAATAAACAGCTACAAAAATGAAAAGGATTAAATTAACAAAAGCTTCATTAATTATCGTTTTATTTATTCTTAGCCAAAACCTATTGGCGCAAAATGCAGGTTCTGCTTCCAAGAAACCTTATAAATCCCAAACCTACTTCAGCTTTGGCGCTGGTGTGAGTTTATTGCAGGGAGTGACGGACAACTTCTATCAAGACGGACACGGCAATGTGCAGCTAGGCTTGATGAAGGAGCTGCCCTTTAACAAAAGGGTTTCTTTTGTTACTGGCTTGGAATTGGAGAGATTGACTTACAATCTTGATTTTTTTCCAGTTTTAGATGAAAACAAACAAACTTTTATCCAGGCTCCGGATGGTATTAAATACACCAGGGTATTCCAAAACAGCTTAAATCTCTCAGCTCAGGCAAGGTTTTATTTTAAAGAAAACAGCAGTAAGGAGACAAGTAATATATTTCTCCAGACAGGCTTGAGGGCTGGCTATAACCTGAGTACTACATTCTCATTTAGAGAAAATGATCAAAATCAGTCTGTCAATTTATCAGAGGTGGCCAGTCCATTCAATCTTCAGGCAGAACTGATGCTAGGTTTTAAAGGGAATTATTTCAAAAAGCTGGAAATACTCAATGCCTCAACTTTTGGGTTCACCTACCAGTTCAACTCTCCTCTGGCAGCAGAAAATGTAGAAAATATCAGGCCTATCAATTTGACATGGAGATTTTTGTTCTAGAATAAGCAGCCTTCCAAATTTCGATCTGGGAGGCTGACTATTATTAATTTTTAAAATTCTCTTCCTATCTAAGCCCATTCCCCAGTCTCTCAGGCTTTAATATCCAAACTTTCTTTGGTTTATTCTCATATAAGAATGCCCTGACGGAAAATTTCAGCTACCTTTGTGCAAAAATTATTGTCATGACCGAAAATACACACAAAGCAGGATTTGTAAATATAGTGGGCAAGCCCAATGTAGGCAAATCCACCCTGATGAATGTGTTGATCGGTGAGAGACTTTCGATCATCTCCTCCAAGGCACAGACGACCCGTCATAGGATTATGGGTATTATCAATGATGAAAATTATCAGATAGTCTTTTCGGATACCCCCGGAATGTTGAAGCCCAAATATGAATTGCACAAAAATATGATGGGTTTTGTCCATATGTCTCTGGAGGATGCAGACTTGATTCTTTTCGTAACCGATCTATTTGAAACTGATGAGGAAATAGAAGACGTAATTGAAAAGATCAACCAATCAGGCGTGCCTGTATTACTTGTCATCAACAAAATTGACCTTTCCAAGGAAAATCAATTGGAGGAAGTGACTGCATACTGGACGCAGAGAATCAAAGCAGAAACGGTAATCCCTATTTCTGCTACCGAGAGTTTCAATACCGAAAGCATTCTTGTAGAAATACTGGATAGACTACCAGAACATCCACCATTTTACGACAAAGGAGAACTTACTGATAAACCTGAGCGTTTCTTCGCTTCTGAAATTGTGCGGGAAAAAATCTTTCTCAATTACAAAAAAGAAATTCCTTACAGCACAGAAGTTGCTATTGAGGATTTTTATGAAGATAATAAAATCATCAGGATCAGGGCTATCATCTATGTGGAGCGAAAAAGCCAAAAGGGTATCATCATAGGTGAAGGAGGTAAAGCACTCAAAAGAATAGGAATTCAGGCGAGAGAAGAAATGGAAAAGTTCTTCGGGAAGAAGATTTTCTTGGAAACCTTCGTGAAGGTTGAAGATGATTGGAGAAAAAATAAAAATAAGTTGAGAAAATTTGGTTACGACCAATAAGAAATAGCAATATGGCAAATATAGTAGCAATTGTAGGGAGACCTAATGTAGGGAAATCTACCTTTTTTAATAGATTGATTGAAGAGCGAAAAGCGATCGAAGATAACGTGTCGGGTGTGACCCGAGACAGGCATTATGGACATGCCACTTGGGGTGGGAAGTTTTTTTCCGTAATAGATACAGGTGGTTATGTGATAGGATCAGAGGATGTCTATGAGGCAGAGATCCGTAAGCAGGTGAAGTTGGCTTTGGAAGAAGCAAATGTAATCCTCTTTGTAGTGGATTGTCATGATGGATTGACCGATTTGGATAAAGAATTTGCCCATGAGCTTAGGGCCTCCAATAAGCCAATCTTTATAATAGCCAATAAGGCAGATACTCCGGAGAAAACGCTGGCAGCTGCTGAATTTTATGCAATGGGCTTAGGTGAAAATGATGTATTCCCTATCGCTGCTACAAGTGGAAGTGGTACAGGAGATCTTTTGGACGAGGTCATCAAGCATTTCCCGGATGAAGGATTGGAAGATCCTGAAGATGGTATTCCAAGGATCGCGATTTTAGGAAGGCCGAATGTAGGTAAATCTTCATTCCTGAATGCCCTATTGGGTAAGGAAAGGTCTATAGTGACCGATGAAGCTGGAACGACAAGGGATGCCATTCACACTAGGTACAAGCTGTATGGAAAAGATTTCATCATAACAGATACCGCAGGTATTAGGAAAAAGGCCAAAGTAAAAGAGGATATTGAGTTTTATTCTGTGATGCGTTCTTTAAGGACTCTTGAAGAGTCAGATGTCCTGATCATCATGGTGGATGCAAGTAGAGGAATGGAGGCGCAGGATGTCAATCTGATTTCATTGGGAATCAAGAATAACAAAGGAATCATGATTATGGTCAATAAATGGGATTTGATCGACAAGGATCACAAGACCATGGAAAAGATCAAAAAGGATATGGTTGAAAAGTTAGGAGAGAACAAGTGGATACCAATTATATTCACATCTGTTGAAGAAAAGCAAAGGATTTTTCAGGCAATTGAGTTGGCAGTTAAAGTTTACGATAACAAAACCAGAAAAGTACCAACCTCAAAGTTGAATGAATATATTTTACCTGAAATAGAAAAATATCCGCCACCGGCCTTAAAAGGGAAATATATCAAAATCAAATATATTACTCAGTTACCTACCAAAAATCCGGTTTTTGCATTCTTTTGTAATTTACCACAATACATAAAGTCTCCATATACCAGATTCTTAGAAAACAGGATTCGTGAAAACTTTGATTTTGAAGGAGTTCCGATTAAGATCACCTATAAAAAGAAATAAAAAATATTCTTTTAAAAAGCTTGACTATCCAAGGTAAAGACGTACTTTTGCGAGCTTAATTTTAAGAATCAAACCAAACGTCATGAAAAAGGTATTTGCAATGTTCGCTGTAGCTGGTATGTTATTTACTGCTGCTTGTGGAAACAAAGAATCAAACGAAGAAACTGAAATCGAAGTGATCATCGAAGACACTGAAGAGGCTATCGAAGAGTCTGCTGAAGAAGTTGAAGAGGTTGTTGAAGATTCAGTTGAAGTAATTGAAGAAGAAGTAGAAGCTTAATTTTCTATTTATTCCATTAAAAAGTCCCTCAGAAATGTGGGACTTTTTTTATATTCGGCCATGAGTAATGATGCAGGTTTTCTAAAAGCTTTTCAAAAACACCTTCCAGGTTCTGCAGTCGATTATTGCTTTGCATTATGGAAAGAAAATCCATTTAACTTTTTAATCACAAAAGAGCGGCAAAGTAAATTAGGGGATTTCCGATTTAGAAGAGATAGGAAAATCCAAACTATATCCATCAACCATAATTTAAATCAATACCAGTTTTTAATTACTTACCTACACGAACTAGCCCACTTTAGAGCATTCACCAAATATGGGCTAAGGATAGCACCACATGGTATAGAATGGAAAAGGACTTTTCAGGAATTGATGTTGCCTATGCTTCAAAAAGCTGTATTCCCAAAGGATATACATCTGGCATTGGTAAAGCATATGGCTAACCCCAAAGCAAGTACAGGCGCTGACCTGTTTTTAAGTAAGGTGATCAAAGCATATGATGCACCAAAAGAAAATGGATCATCTCTTTTGGTTGAGTTGAATCCAGGAGATCAGTTCGAACTCAAGGGGAGAAAGTTTATCAAAGAACAGCTAAGAAGAACCAGGGTGATTTGTGAGGAAGTACAATCAGGTCGTAAGTACCTGATTTCTGCCCATGCAGAAGTTCAAAAAATCTTATGATGCTCAATCTTTTTCCTCACCAATTTGATTTTCCTCTTGGCTAAAATCTTTAGGTTGCGGAAGGTCTGAGAGTTTGTTGATCCCGAAATACTCCATAAATTTTTCACTGCTGCCATATAGCAATGGTTTTCCTACAGAGTCCGCCTTTCCTTTGATAATGATCAATTCTTTTTCCAGCAGCTTCTGTATGGAATAATCACAACTTACTCCTCTGATATGCTCAACTTCAGTTTTGGTAACCGGTTGCTTGTAGGCAATGATGGAAAGGGTTTCCAACTGTGCTGTGGAAAGTCTTTTTTGGGACTGTTGCTTAAGTAAAATGGAAATACTGGCTTGATAAGCTGGCTTGGTCAAAAACTGATAACCACCTCCAAGATGTTCAAGGGCAAAAGAATATTCGTCATGGGCATATTTTTCCTGAAGGACCAGAATTGCTTCTTGAATATGCTCCTTGGGGACTTCAGATTCGAACATCTCCGATAGACATTTTTGAATATCAACGATGCCAAGCGGAGACGCCGAACAGAATATTAGTGCTTCAATATGCTTATGTAGAAATTCCAACTATTTCTTAGCAAGTTTTGCTTCTATAGAATGCATTGTATGAGGTACTGCTCTAAGTCTTTCTTTGGAAATTAATTTTCCAGTATCAACGCATACTCCGTATGTCCCATTTTTGATCCTGACAAGTGCATTTTCAAGGTTTATTATAAACTTCTGTTGTCTTCCAGCCAGTTGGCTCAAACTCTCTCTTTCAAGGGTGTCAGCACCATCTTCCAGCAACTTGGATGTGGAGGCAGTGAAATCTGTCCCAGAGTCATTCTTCTTGCTCAAAGATTCCTTTAAAGAACTAAGTTCACCTTTTGCAACAGATAATTTTTGTAGAATAATTTCTTCAAATTCTTTAAGCTCCTCTGGAGAATATGCTGATTTTTCTTCTTGGCTCATAATCGTAATGTTTTAAGTAGTAAGTAATCCAATCTACCAGGGGTGATTGAAAAGTCCCCTAAAATACACTTAGCATTTTGAAATCAAAAATAAAAAAACCGTCATGGAGACGGTTTTTATAATCTTAGAGGTTTTGAGCCCTCTTCATCAGTAATTTTTCGTCCATTATCAAATGATAGTGGATACGAAGGTATCTTTGGATTACCTGTATAGTTTTGCCTTTTTCAATAAAATAGGTCTTGAGGGTTTGGGTGATAAGGTCAGATTTCATTGGGTTTGGAGTTTTAAATAGACCTTTCTAAGATACTGAAAATATGGACTTTTCACCAGTTAATTTTTAAAATTTGGTGCCCACTACAACAGTTTTTCTGATTTGAGTTACTTTTCCCTGTAAGTCGAATACTTCTAGCCATACAATATAGTAGCCTGGTCTCACTTTTCTATTGTTCGAATCTGTGCCGTCCCAAAGGTAAAAACCACTCTCCCCCCAAACCGCATTTTGGCATAATTCCTTGATTAAAACACCTCCAGGACTATAAATCCTTAAGGTTGCAATTTTCCCAGCTTGTTCCATTTTGTAACTGATGGTGGTGAAGGGTTGTTCGCCCGCAGCTTCTGGGATAAATACTTTTGGGCTGATTTCAATACCCATATTGGTATTTCCATCAAAGTTTTGGGAGTTTTTATAGCCAGGACTGGCATATCCTTCGGAAGCTGAAGCTGTTTGCCAATTATTTGGGTCATCAATGGGGGAAAGTGCTGAAAGTCTTTCTAATGAGACTCCCCGCTTTTCTTTGAGCAATGGATGATGCATCCGCTCAGAATAACTGAATATTTCCACTATATCCTCATCAGGATTGAGAAAGACTACATTTCCTGCAGAAATGGGATAGCTTGGAAGTGAACTGTATTCTACAAATCTATTTTCCTTACCTTTTGGGTATTCCTGTTTGAGCTTCGCCGCATCGGTAGTGAAAACCAGAAATGAAAAAGGCTCAATTATCATGTCGTCAGAAAAGAGTATCCTACGATTGGCGATTTCATCGGAGGTATTGAGGTTGGCAAGTTTCCAATCTTTGAGGTTGAGAAACTTTGCTGAGCAATTATAAATTTCCACAAACTTTGGTGCCCCAGTCCTGGGGTTGAAAAGTACCTCGTTAATCACAATTTCTCCTGGCTTGGACTCGTCTGGAAGGACAAAATACACCTCTTCTTTTTCCTCAAACAGATTGCCGCTACAATCTCTGAGATTATCGATTCGGATAAGGTATTTGACGTTGGGCTTTATTAAATCATCAACACGAACCAAAAGTGCGCTTGGTGTATCTCCAATTTCAATTTCAAGAATACTGATGTGTGGATTAATCTGCAGTTTTAGGTTTCTGGTATCCTGATTCAGCACCTTGTTGAAATTCAATTGGATTGTATTATCATCTATTACCTTCGCATTTAGAAACTTCGGTGGAGACAAGTCAGGAGTTTCCTCAAAGACAGAATTAACCTTGCCCGGGGTGCCCCGGGCGGCATCTCGGGATACTTTTAAATTTGTGGGTAAGTAGCATTTTAAAAATGGATTAATAATTTCCAAGCTATATCCTCCGCTTGCATAAGCAGAAGAACCATAAGAAGCAACGCTATAATTGAGGCTGTCAAGTGGAACCCCTTTATTGTCCAATAACTTTACTTGGTCTGCTGAATTCAGTAGAGTAGGCCAATTGGTAAGTCCCAGTACCTTCCCAAATTGCTCGAACTGCGAACTTTGGTTTCGTGGACATAAAATTATATAGGCTTTTGGATCGAGTACCGCACTTGGCAGAATGCTTACCCTGCGAGAATTGGCTAATTGAAGCCCCCCTAAATAAATTGGGCTATCGGTTGTGTTGAAAATTTCCACATATTCCACATTTGGGAGGGTATTTCCGGGTCTTGGAGCTGGCATCAGCTCATTGATGACAAGGTCTTTAAACGCTAAAGTGGGTATTTCTGAAGTAAAAAAGGTTTTCTTCAGATTTTCACTTGTATTTCCATTTAGATCTGAGATTGTACCGATTTCCAAGGTATATTCTTTCCCGGCATTAAAAATGAAATCCCAAGAAAGAATGACTTGATGATTGGTCACAAGAGCCTCATTTGGGTTTAAATCTCCTATTTTATAATTGTTTAAAATGGAAGCGTAGACTGGATCGATTTTCTCTGAAAAAGTCAATAATAATTTGGTCTTCTCTAGCAAAATGACTTCAATCAATTCAGGAGGAGTGATATCATAAACAAAGACACGAGAAGAGCCTGGGATATACAGACCTCTGTTACTTTTCCTCGGAGGAATATATAGCGTATAGTTAATGCCCTCTTCTAGCGGTTGTTCAGTCTGTAGTTTTATTTGAAATTCCTGTTCCAAATCGACTTTGAAGTTGAACTGAGGAAATTCCTCGATTTCAAAGTGGAGCATTTCAACCTCATCAGATGAAAGTGGAAGAGCACTCTGGATATGCAGGGTTTTTTCATCCGATGCAAAAATACCCTCTATGTAATCCTCATATTGAAACTTCAATATACTTTTTTCAGGATTGAACACAGTTTGGTCATTTGCGATATTTTCCACTTCTATCAAGACCGTTTGGTCTAAATTCAAAGTGGTATTCAATTCCAGTAAGGCACTGTAGTTTTCTTCCAAAAGCTCCAGATTGGACGGAGATTTTCCATTTACTTTATAATTAGTTGTTTGGCTTGCCGTGTTGGGAGAAAAGTACTGGGAAAAATAGAGTTTTATGCTATTTGGTCGGATAATCTCGGCTTTACCTAGGGAAATCTTTTCGTTGTTCAATTGTGCTGAAACCTCAGCGGTCACTCGTTCTCTGCTGTCGATTAAGTTGGAGAGGCGAACAGTAGTCAAGTCTTTGATGATTTCATCTGTATAGAATATCAAAGAAGTATCTGATGGGAATTTCAGATCCATAAGCAAGTTGTCTGTTACCTCGACTTGCTCAATTTTTGGACGTTGAATGTTTCTATTAAAGTCCATTCTAAATGAGTAGGGGGTCAATACCTTGGTTCTTTTGACCTGAATAGGGTCAATCTCTTGATCTTGCTCAAAGATTCCAACATCATCCATAAAAAATCTGGCAGCAGATCCGTTCCCCGGACCAAATCTGATTTCAAACTTAACCCATACCATATCTTGATTTTGAAAATCAGGAGGAATAAGGAATTCAAAAAGCTGAAAGTCAGAATTACGGTTAGGGAAAGTATTGTCATCGCCCACCTGAATTTGTTCTCGAAAATTGACACCGTCCAGAGAATAGGAAAGGAAGAGTAAAACAGGCCTGTTTCCAGAGCCATTGGATTTAGATTTTGCGAAAAATGCCAGTTTGGGGCTTTTAAAGGAGTCAGTAGAGGTCTTAAAATATATCAGTCCATTGAATGAACTTATGGCTTGAACTCCAAGTGCCTTGCTGCCGAACCGACCTTCCGAATTGGCTTGGAAAACCCTTGAAGTGCTTGCTCTTACCTCATTGGCTGACCAGTGCGGCAAGAACTCCTCGGGGTGATTGACTATTGCGAAGTCCTTTTCAAAATCCTGGACTTGAGCAATTGCAATCTTTAAGTTAAAAATACAGATTAGGGTTAAAAGATTTTTTCGCCACCCCCTCAAAAAACAATTCATCATCTGATTGTATTTTTCTGTAAACCATTGACTGTGCCTTAGGAAGACAATTGTAATTCATTGCATATAAAATTAAAAAAGAGGGGATATTTTGAATCAGATTATCCGATTAAACAGAATTCTTTAATTTTTTTTTAAAAAAGGGCTTACATTTTTGGAAACTAATCAATTATACTGCTCTAGTATATCTTTTTTGGGAATTCTTCTTTTACCTTTGCGGTTCTTAAAAAAATTAACCAAATCAAAAAATGAAACTAGCAGTAGTAGGAGCTACCGGATTGGTAGGCTCAGAAATCCTCGAGGTGCTGGAAGAGCACAATTTCCCATTTGATGAATTATTACTTGTAGCCAGCGAAAGGTCAGCAGGAAAGAAGATGACTTTCAAGGGCAAGGAATATACCATCATGGGATTGAAACAGGCTGTTTCTGAGAAGCCTGATATCGCAATCTTCTCTGCTGGTGGAAGTACTTCTTTGGAATGGGCTCCTCAGTTTGCCGCGGCGGGTACTATCGTTGTTGACAATTCCTCTGCTTGGAGAATGGATCCATCCAAAAAGCTAATCGTTCCAGAAATCAATGCCAAAGATCTTCGCATTGATGATAGGATCATAGCAAACCCCAATTGCTCTACCATCCAAATGGTAGTGGCACTTAACCTGCTTCATAAGAGATATAAGATTAAAAGAATAGTGGTTTCTACTTATCAGTCCGTGACAGGTACAGGCAAAGCTGCAGTTGATCAAATGATGGCTGAAAGGTCTGGAGAAACCGCTGAAATGGTGTACCCGCATAAAATTGATATGAATGTATTGCCTCACATAGATGTATTCCAACCTAATGGGTACACCAAAGAGGAAATGAAAATGATCAACGAAACGAAGAAGATTTTCGGAGATGACAGTATTCAGGTTACAGCAACAACGGTACGTATTCCTACCATGGGAGGACATTCAGAAGCTGTAAATGTGGAGTTCTACGAAGATTTTGATATGGAAGAGGTAATGGAAATTCTTGCCAAGACTCCAGGGGTAGTTATTCAAGATGATCCAGCCAACAATGTGTATCCTATGCCACTTACAGCTCATAAAAAGGATGAGGTTTTTGTAGGCCGTCTACGAAGAGATGAATCTCAAGCCAATACATTGAATATGTGGATTGTAGCTGATAACCTAAGAAAAGGAGCTGCAACAAATGCGGTTCAGATCGCAGGATATCTAAGGGAACATAGCATGGTATAATTTGGATATAGCGCAATTATATACAGAAAAAATGAGACAATTTGTGCAGGATCACCTGATGGAGGATCCTGCACAATTGCTTTTGGCCTATTCAGGGAAGGTGGACTTTGACCTGAAGTTTGCCGTGCA
>NZ_REBN01000226.1 GCF_007692705.1 Mongoliibacter sp. | reverse complement strand
GTCCGTAAATCAAAGGTTCTAACCATAATCGACAAAATCTGATTTTATAAACCTACTCTTTTTGCCTCCCATGGTAATAGCCAGTTCTTCTTTATCCTCGGGATTGGCAATGGAGACATTCAGTAAGTCATAAGCGGGGGAGAGCCTCCAGCCTGATGTGGTTTCAATCAGGGAGAAGTTTTTCAAGTGCATGTCGTTATTTCCTGTCAAGAAAGAAAATACAGTGATCTCAAATAGAATCAACTTATCTAAGAGTGTATTTGATGCATAATCGCCTACAGCTTTCCCTACTTTCTCCATGGAGCTTTTGTATTTGTCAAAAGCTTCAGTGATCTGGAACATATCAATCATATGGAGCTTCTGAAGGTCTGAAGTCCGGTCTATTCTTTTGGTGATATAGGAAAGCTCTCCAGATTGTAGTCTGATCAAAGATGATGGTACTACAGGAATACCAAATTCCTCAGCCATCCGCATGGTCAAGTGCTCGTTGGCCGGCAATTCAGGAAATGCAGTCGTAGGCGGTTTAAATATATAGTTACCTCCTAAAGCACCGACAACTGTCAGTCTTTGATCACTGGATTCCTGGGCCTCTTTGATCAATGACAAGGATAGCTTTGGTTGAACACCCGGAACTGATATGGATCGGTCAACTACCTGCTTGGCAAGTTCAGCCATTTCATCAATGGAATAGGGGATGAGAGGAGCTTTCTCCGAACCAAAAAATGAAGCTGCACATTTGGGATGAAAATCCCCTTTGACATCTATCGGCTCATAACAATATAAACACTTAGCCTTCATGTTTTTCTGTTAATGGTTTGACATGCACAGCGCCGATACAGTTTTGACAACAAGCCAACAACAAGCCCATTCTGTCATTGGGGTTAAGTTTCCAGGTTTTGGATGCAATATCCAATAACCATCCTTCTGGAATCAATCCTTCAAAGAAAGGAAAGAGCCGATTGCTGATGTACGGTTTGCTTGTAACTGGCATATTGAAAGTGATAAACTGCCCAGGAAAATATTGCACATATTCCTCAGTATATTGGAATACATATTCTCCATCTTCAGTTTCAGTAAGCATTCCTGCCAGAATATCTTTATAATATATCTCTGCTTGTCTCATCGTTCAAAGTTTTACTGTTTACCGGAGCCAGCTCGTGGCCAAACATCCGGAGCACCAGATTAACCTTATCCAGGTTGAGATTTGTCTTTCCTTGTTCAATCTTTCTGATCACAGTTAAGGCTATCCCAGAGCGTTCGGCAAACTCCTCCTGAGTCATTCCTGCTTCCTTTCTTCGTTCCTTTACAAAGCTTGCAAGTTTTTTCATTATATGTATTCAGATATAAATTAAAACAAATATATGTTATTATATGCGAAAAAATATAATTTGTGATAGTATTTTATTTTTATATGTATTTAGATATAGTTTTTTTTTTGAATGTGTATACGGGATTAAGCTAATACTGAAAGCAAAAACTTACTGGCCCAGATTAAGAAGTTAAACGAGGGTAGTATTTACCCTTGATTTGGTGACGAGGGTAAAAAAGCCTAAAATTTACCTTCGTTTCATTTTTCTCCGAACTTCTCTCCGAACTTTTTGCTGTTTTCTCCGAACTGGTATCAGTTTTTCTCCGAACTTTAGTTGGTGCTAAAAACGCATCATGAATAGGAAGTACCACATGAAAAAAAGAGCGGTCTTCATCCGTGTGGAACTCAGGACTTGGAGAACCATTGTTTTTCATAGCTTTGATAATAGTAGGAATACCTGTAGCTTTTCCTTCTGTCAGATCAAGTTCCTTGAGGAAATCACCCAGTCTTCGGTTCCTGTATCTCCGTGGAAAAATTAGAAAGAAGATGTTCCTTAATAATTAATTGAATCAAATTTGTAATTTTCTTCCTTCCGGAAACCATAAAATGGAAGGCAGGTACCAAGGGTTCGAATCCACACTTTTACCGTTCATCCTAATTTTTCGAAAAAAATCTGTGGGGGAAAATCGAGACCTTGGAAATTGTTTGAAAATTAAATACTGATAATGAGCGTGTTAAGTCCGTTATTCGAATCCCTCCTCCTCTGCATTACAAAAGCCAAGCTCTTGCTTGGCTTTTTTCATTTCGAGTCGTCGTGACCAACCCGCAGGCTGGCCCGTCGCTAAATTAGTCCATAGGACTAATCCTTAACGCTCCGTCCTCTCCTCCTCTGCAAGACTTTTAGATACCAAACTTGTTTGGGCAGCTAATAAGCAAAAAGTACATACCGAACTTAGTGAGCAGGCTTTTCTTTTGCAACTCCCCCCAAAACGGGATCGACGGAGTCAATCCCTCCTTTTTTCATTTCGACGCTTAGTCCTCTGAATTCCAAAAGCGAAGCGACTGCTTAGTTTTTTTTTCACCTCAAATCGAATGTTAATTTGGTTTGTCCATTTTCAAATCCCTTTTTAAAAAATCCTCTTATACCTTTCTTCCAATAACTTTAAATACTCCTCCTGTATATCCTCTGATAGAAAAGAGTTTCTGACCCACTGAGCACTCTTCTTTTTGAACTTCAAAAAAAACTCAATCAGGATTGTTTTTTAAACTAATTTTATAATTTTACTGAAAATTGAAGCAAAATGAAAAAAATACTTTACTTCTTGGTCTTTATTGTCCTAGTGGCTTGTGGCAAAAAAGACGGATCCTCAGGTGAAAGTTTTAGCTCTTATTCCTTAGTTAAAGTCGATTCTTTTCAAGTGAATAACATGACTAGGGTTCAGATTACTGATTTCAGTAAAAGTGAAAATATTTATTTGGCTTACACTGAAGCGGAAAATGATATATTGGAAATTTCCCCTGATGGAGAAATCCTCAAAAGAGTTAACCGTACAGGTGATGGCCCCAATAATATGGGCAATTGGGTTCCATTAGGACTTAGTTTTGGCCCAAGCGGTGAAAGGGTTTTTCAACTTCCATTCCAACTGCTCACTTATGATAAAGATTACAGCCAAACTTCTAACATCAGGATTCAGTCTCCACTACCTGTAAGGGCATATATTCCTTTGGGCAAAACACATTATTTTACGGAGAATGACCAGCCCAGATATTTGGTAGGTCCTACCACATTTCTATCTGCGCATTTATTGATACACAATGAAGAGGGTAGGGATACTTTGCAGAACTTTTCTCTTCTATATCCGGAGTCCGGTGAGATGAAGTCCATCGTTCCCTATGAATCTGATTCCTATTATAAGAAGACTGATAATATATACTACAACCGGATGGGGAAATCCTTTTTTGTAGAAGGAGATGAATTGGTTGTGGTTCAAAATTTGGCCGATGAAATTCTGGTTTATGACCTTAAGAATAACTTTCAACTGAAAAAAAAGATACCCATTGTCCATTCCGCTTTTGAGCAATACAGTCCATTGCCCATAGGCACACCTATGGATGATTCGAGGATGAAAGAGCTTAATCTCATGGCTGGAAGAAATGATAAGATTTTTTCTTTAGGTAATCAAAAATGGTTGCTTTCCTACTATCAGGGGGTAAGCCCTTCGGTTTATGAGGCAAGGAATTCTGAAGATAGCCCATTCAGCATTTCAAAATCAAAAGATAAGTTCAAGCTTTTGGTGTTTGAGGACGGCAAACAAACCGCTGGTGAGTTGAGCCCACCAAATGGGAGGATGCTTTTTGGCCTCAATAATAACCGGATTTTGGTATTGGAAGAACCCTCAGAAGAAGTGGAAGAGGAATTTACTAGGTATAGTATTTATGAATTGAAGAAAGAATAAGGTTTCGAATTTGAAAAGAAACAGCAACAAGATCTGGGATAACAAGAGTCAGCTGTATCAAAGCTTTGGCAATAATGCTTATCAAGCCTAATAAAACTATCTTTTCAACCCAATTTATGGGTAGGGGAGATTCTGTTATTAAGGCTTTCCAACCGGGATATAAGATCCATGAATAGGCTAAAGCTTGCAGAATTACTCCAATTGAATTCAAGTAATATAAACCCTCCCATTGATAGTCCCCGCTGAGTGTAGTTTGAGATTTAATTCTAAAAATGATGTTTCCTAGACGTAATTTGCAATTACGCCTTTATATACATACAAATTTGTAATTTGCTTATGATACATGATACAAGATTGAAGAAAGTTAGCCAATTGAAAATTGGTAAGGATATTAAGGTAGAACAAGGTCTTAAGAAATCTTCCCTTTGGTTCCGATAGCTATCGGAATTAACCTTGGGCTGGATAGTAGGGTGGACAAACTTCACCCAGCCTCATTCAGTACTTCAGAGGTACTGAGGAGAATCTACACCCAGATGGGGATTTCACAGAAAAAAACTTTTTTATATGCCGTTAAATCTGACGTCTTAATGAGGGGTTTGTAGGGAAATGATTATCCTTCAACTTATTTTTCTATTTTGAAATTCTAAAGCTTTTGCTTACAAATATGGTGAAGAGCGAAAATCCGGAAGGTTGATATACTTTTCTTCTTCCATCATTTTGGTCTATTTCATCGAGAGTTGGTATACCCCTGGCGGGATACCACCTTAAGCCTACTGAAAGATCATTTATGAGTAACCCCAACTCGGGTGCTACTGTGAAAAATGTTTAGACAACCAGGAGGTAAAAAACGCCTTCCTTTCTGATAATGAATATTCATGTTAGTTACCTTTTTAAATGTTATGGCAATTCAAAGCCTTTGTTTAATAGTTGATTTCTCAAACTTTTGATTATTTAATTCAAAACTATTTTGACTGGTTTGATCATAATAAAATTTTGATCCATTTTATGCTGTTTTTGCCAAAGTGAGCCGAAAATCAAGCTTAGACCAAGAGGGAAAAAAGCTGATGAAATAAAAAGGAAGAGGTGGTAATTGGGAATGAAGCCCATTTTAGCCCAAAGAATGGTGCCTTGGCCGAAAAGAAGCACTTCGGAACTTACAAATGCCGCGGAAAGAATGAACCAACCCGCTTTGGCAAATTTATTTTGGGGTAGAAGTCCGCTATCAATGCAGATTCCACCTATTCCGAAAGTGATGGTGCCTAAGAGCACCAAATGTATAAAACCGATGATATAATTTCGAATTTGAAAAGAAACAGCAACAAGATCTGGGATAACAAGAGCCAGCTGTATCAAAGCTTTGGCAATAATGCTTATCAAGCCTAATAAAACTATCTTTTCAACCCAATTTATGGGTAGGTGAGATTCTGTTATTAAGGCTTTCCAACCGGGATATAAGATCCATGAATAGGCTATAGCTTGCAGAATTACTCCAATTGAATTCAAGTAATATAAACCCTCCCAATGATAGGCCCAAGAGATAGTAAGAGCAAAAGTCAAAACTAAGGATAGGTTCAATACAAATAGCTGAACTGGCTTAAAGCCCACCTCAATTTTCTTTTTTTTAAGAAATAAAATAAACAGACCTAAAAAACCGTAAACAAACCAGCCATTGAGTTGAAAATGTAAAAACCATTGCACGCTTAAAAAGTAAAGCGGGTGTAATTTACCAAAAATCGCGCCTACTGGAGCCACAGCCCATAATCCTAAAGATGATGCAAGCAACCAAAATACAGCAAGGCGTAATAGTTTATTGTCAGACCCTTGTGGACATTTTTTTAAGTCCTTGAGGAAGTGATAGCCAAAACCATAGGAAACCAAAAGGTGCATTGTGGAGAAGCTGATGCTATACAGTCCATATCCTTGGAAAGGGAAACTAATCAGCATTCCAAGGTTTGCGATTACAGTAAGGACCAATAATGTTTTGTATACTTTTAGTCTTTCAGGATCTTTGATGTATAAGAAAACCATTGCTCCTGAAACTAATAAATAGCCCCAGCCAAGTAAGGCAACATGGGAATGGGCATGAAGGATGTGTTTATAGTCCAGGGATTCCGGTACGGTTCCTATAAAAAAGTAACGCATTAAAAGGCCAAATACAGCACTCGAAAGAAAAAAGAAGACCGCCCAGCGCATCCATGGTTTTGCCAATTGTGCTTTAGAATAGGAAGCATCAATCTTGGAGCTGGTATGTGCTGAAGCGGTATTCATTTTTTTATGAAGCGGTATTCATTGTCTCATACAAAGCCTTGGCTTTGGGGAAAAGAATGTTGTTTTCAAGATGAATATGGGTATGCAAATCTTCCTCAAATTCCTTCAACATGGCAAAGGTTACCCTGTAGGTTTGACAGCCATCGGCAGGTGTCTGATAACCACGGCTCAACTCAGAGATTTTTCTAAACCGTTCTCCTTCTGTATCATGCTCATGCTCCATCATAGCAATAGGATTGTCAATGTGCCCAAAATGTGGTGGAGATAAGGGAAATCCGTTTTCCTCAGATGTCTGCATGGCTTTGATGTAAGGGAAAAGGATGAGCTCTTCTTTTTTCATGTGTACAATAAGCCCGTCAGCTGCTTCGAAAAACAGTTGCTTGATTTCATGCAGTTCAGGATGCCTGTCCCCATGCACCTGAGCCAATTTTTGGAGGTATTCCTTGATTGGGGGGATATTGTTTTCAACATAAGAATGATGGGTATTGATAATATGATCAATCAATTCGCTCTTGCCCATATCTGTGTATTTTCTTTCTTCAGATATTGAGCCTACCATCAAGAGGTCTTTGATAAGGTCTTGGAGAAGAACACCGTGCTTTTCACAAGCAGCTTCAAGGCTGATTCCTCCCTTGCAGCAGAAATCTATTCCATACTCAGTGAATACTTTGGCTGTTCTGAAATTTTCAGCAACGATTCCACCTACTTTTCTTTTTTCTATTGCTTCCATTTTATAGTAATTAAAGGTCTTTAAATCTTTTATTTGATAGATAATTGACGCATAAGCTTTTGAAACATCCTTATTTTTAATAAAGGATAAATATATCCTTTTTATAATTAGAGATAAAAGTATCTTTTATATACTTTACAAATTCAATTTAGGTTTAATTTTTAGCCACTGTAAGGATCCTATTGATGATTTCATCATTGACCAGACCTAAGCCTTCTTTTTGGTACTTCATTACCCCTTGGCGGTCAAAGACGGAGATGATATTGGAATGGGAAAAGTCTATGGGGTTGATCTGCTTATACTTCACGGCCATGATATTGGCAAAGTCTCTGACCCCATCTTCTGTCCCTTGCAAAAATATCCACTCTGGACCTTCCATTTGGTTGTCTATTGCAAATTGCTTTAACTTCTCGGGAGTATCGTTAACGGGATCAATGCTGACCATTACATATTGTACATCCTTCATTTTTTTGGAAGAAACTTTTTCTTCGATCATGCGCATATCTGCCACCAATCTGGGGCAAGCTGTTCGACAGGCTGTATAAATCATTACCACGACCAAAGGTTTTCCTCTTAGGTCTTTGAACTCAATGGTTTGTCCGTCTTGGGTGTTCCATTCTGATGGAAGTTGGTAAATTGAAAGTTCATCATAATTATCTTCCAATAGGGTGTTATGCTCCATATTGATTTTTTCCTGGCAGGAAAAAAGTAAAGAGACAAGCAGAATTAGGCTGATATATCGCATGATTTTGATCATTTAAATGTGAGTTGGTTTTATTTTCCTGAGTCCTGAGCGCACCTGAATCCCAAAGTGGTCAATGAGAAGTTGGCCTTGAGGCTGGACCGCATGGCAAAGCGCATAAATGCAGCATAATTCATCATGTCATTGGCTCCTATAGCGCCTGCAGCACAGAACATCCCAGCGTCTGTATTGCCGTTGTTTCTGGATTCTCCGGTCAGGATAATGGAGTTGAAATCCTGAGTCCATTCCCAAACCATGCCGTGCATGTCTTTTAGTCCCCAGTAATTGGCTTTGGAATTCCCGACTGTTTTTAGGTAAGTGCGCGGTTCTTCGTAACTGCGGAGTATGGAGACATTATACAGGCTGTCTCTCCTTGCATCTTTTTTGGTTCCTGAGGCCATGGCCGCATATTCCCATTCATCCACAGTCGGGAGTCTTTTCCCCTGACATTCGCAGTAGGCCTTTGCTGCAAACCATGAAACCATGGTAATCGGTTTGTCCAGTAAAGCTGCAGGAGCAGTCAGGTCATTATCCCAATTTGACAAATACCTGCTATCGGCAAATAATTTGCTGACATTGGACTTTTGCCATTTGGGCTGCTTGTTGACAAATTCCTGAAATTCAGCATAAGTTACTGGATGAATGTCCATATAGAAATCCTCAACTGAAGTTTCAGGCTGTTCTCCCACTCCATAGAGGGGAATGTATTCTCCCCCTTCTATAAGAGCCATATGATTGTTTTGGGCTGATGAGACATTGCTTATCAATAGTAAGCCTGCCATCAGTAAGGATAGCTTTTTCATTTCTTTCTTCTTTTGCTTACCATTTCAGGAGTAACCTCGGAACCGTTGTTTCCCCAGCTGTTGTACACATAGGTCAATACAGCTGCCACTTCTTCATCCTTGAGCTGTTGTGAAGGCATGATGCTGTTGTATTTTTTGCCATTGACTGTGATCTCGCCGGAAAGTCCATGGAGCAGTACATCAATCGATCTGTTGACGTCCGCATTCAGGTAGTCAGCTTCGGCAAGAGGTGGGAAAGCGTTGGCTACTCCTTCTCCGTTTGCTTGGTGACAAGCAAAGCAGGCCTGCATATATATTTTTTTGCCTGTATCGATCAATTCGCTTTTGGTCATCGTAACCGGTGCAGTGACCGTATTGCCGTCCTTGGGCATTTTCTGTATTGTACTTCCTTCAGGTAAGTAAATGCCTTCCATGATTTCACCAGCGAATATTTTCTCATTTTCCTCACCTGTCACACTTAATATTCCTAAGGCACCTTTATTGAATGCCCTGAAGATGGAGTGGTCTACAAGAACAAGGTTGGAAGGAACATCTGCTTTGAATTCCAGGATTGCAGCACCACCCGCCGGTACCAGGGTAGTTCCTACATTGGAATTGATCTGATCCCCTCCATCTACATAAACTCTGTCAAAGATTTCTCCGATCACATGGAAAGAAGAAGCCAAGTTTGGTCCTCCATTTCCGAAGAATATTCTGATGGTTTCACCAGCTTTTGCCTGAAGGGCATTTTCTCCGCTCAGGGCCTTAGTGCTTCCGTTGAAAACTACATAGTCCGGTCTTTCGTCATAAGCTTTTTGCATGTCAAATGGCTGTAGTCCAGGCTCCCCAAACCTTCCTTCTGTGTAGAAGTCTCCCTGCATCACATAAAATTCTTTATCAACAGGGGGAAGGCCTCCTTCCGGTTCAACCATGATCAATCCATACATGCCATTGGCAATGTGCATGCCTACTGGTGCAGTTGCGCAGTGATAGACAAATAGACCTGGGTTGATCAGTTTGAAAGAAAAGGTTTTTTCATGTCCCGGAGCTACGAAAGAAGCCTCAGCACCACCACCCTGGCCTGTTACGGCATGAAGATCAATGTTATGGGGAAGTTTGTTGTCTGGGTGGTTCTTGATTTTGAATTCCACTTCATCGCCTACTCTGGCACGGATGAATGATCCAGGTACTGTACCGCCAAAGGTCCAATACATATAGGAAACACCATCTGCCATTTCCATTTCTTCCTCAGTGATTTCCATTCCCATATAGAGCTTCATCGCAGGCCTATTGCCCACAGGAGGGGGGACATGGGGTGGGGCAGTTAATTCAGCCACCATTTCACCAAAGATCTTGGTATTACTGTAGTCCTTTGTGTGGGTATTGTTTCCTGAATTACGCGATTGACTCTGGGTACAGGAATCAAAAATAAAAACCGATATAAAGAGTAAAAGATAAATATATCTTTTATTTGGGTAAATGTTTTTACTGTTCATGGCAATATATGTTTAAGTTACATGGATTTTTTTACTGACAATTAAGGGTGATTTGGCATTTATAAGTACAAAGAAAGAATAACTAACCCATATTGTTAATGACTGGAATCAATCTGCACATATTTTTTTGGCATAAAAAAGTATGCGATTTCGCAGGTTCATACATTAATATTCCGTTGCAAAAGCATAATGGCTGATTGCTGCTTTGAGTTTTTGTATATCATTCAGTAGGATAGCCCTTTCCTTAGACTCAATCAGCCCGTCTTTTTTCATTGTTGATAGAACCCTGCTTACTTGCTCTGAATTGGTACCGATGATCTGTGCAATTTCTTGTCTGCTGAGATTGATTTCTACCTGGTTATCCTCTGGGTTGGGTAGGTAAGTGTCTGAAATATAGAGTAAGCCCAGTATCACTTTTTCTTCATTGTTCATCATAGAAAGACACTTAGTCCTTATTTCACTTTTTCTCAATTCTCTCGAATAAAAGCGCATGACTTCAAATGTAAATTGAGGGTTTTCCATAAAGGCAGCTTGAAGGCTTTTGTTATCAATAAAACAGATTTGTGCTTCAGTCAGTGTCACTGCGCCTATGGTATATTTTTCCACACCAATGGCTGTATGCCCCAACAGATGACCTTCCTTTGCCAGTCGGACTGTATGTTCTTTTCCGTCAACACTTGAGCTGATTACTTTTACCTTTCCTTTTAAAATAAAATAAGCTCCCATGACCAAGCTTCCCTCCATGAAGATGAATTGTCCTTTGGGGTAGATTGGGGTGTTTTTTACCTGAGACAATTTCTCAAGCCATTTTTCGCCAGAATGCTTGATTA
>NZ_REBN01000178.1 GCF_007692705.1 Mongoliibacter sp. | reverse complement strand
ACACCTCTATTATTTCGCCGCAGGCATATTTCTAAGTATTTCCACCATATTTCTGATGTTCGTGAAGACAACAATATCGGAATAGAGCTTCATTCACTTCCAAACACCTCAATTATTTCGCCGCAGGCATATTTCTAGGTATTTCTACAGTATTTCTGATGTTCGTGAAGACACGAACATCGGCATAAAATTTCATTCACTTCCAGACACCTCTATTATTTCGCCGCAGGCATATTTCTAAGTATTTCCACCATATTTCTGATGTTCGTGAAGACAACAATATCGGAATAGAGCTTCATTCACTTCCAAACACCTCAATTATTTCGCCGCAGGCATATTTCTAAGTATTTCCACCATATTTCTATTTCCTCTCGCTTCTCGCTTCTAGTACCTCTCTTCTCCTATCAACCCGACGGAGCTTTGGCATATCTTTTTTTACCCAGAAAAATAAACCCTAAAACCAGCAATAATACTGCAAGATAAACCACATATACGCCATCACTCTGTAACAAACCAAAATGCTGCAAGTAACGCTGTGCAGGAAATGCTTGGGGATGTTCTACCAAAGCTTCTGAAAGACCATCAGTGTTGATCTGATACCATGCTTTGGAAAGCAGGACATTTAATACGCACAACACCCAAATGTCCTTGGTCAAAAGCGTATACCTTCTCAACCCTTTTAAAATCAACAATACCAAGAAAGGAATAACATTCGTCCACCATAAAGCATCGCTGTAAAGCCCAAACATCAGCATGATTAGAAATACCAAGGTAAATCCCAATCCCAATTTGCCAACCTCCCTGCTTATCCGAGAAAAGAAAACCAGGGTAAGAGGAATCAAAATACCATAGAAGGAAAAAGGACTGGTTAAAAATACCAATGGCCTTTGCACCGGATGTAAAAAATGTCCTATCAAGAATGACTGAAAGGAGAAATCAGATTTCCCTACAGCCAGCAAATAGATGACAACAAAATAGGATGCCACGCTGATCAACAAAAAAGTGAGCCTTTCAGCTTTAATTTTCTTTTGAAAAAGCTGCATGGACCTCCTCCAATCAATCCCTGAATAGGTAAGGGCCAGGGTAATGAGTAGTATCAAAAAGCCCAATCCAAGAGCTATTCCCAAATAATCAAAAACCCCCACAGCTGTACCATAAAACCTAGAAGCCAAAACCACCAAGACTCCTAAAACCAAACCGGGAAAAAGGTATGGAATTTGGAATTTGTCTTTTTCTTCTTTGAAAATGACTTTGTCATTGGGCAAGAAAATCAACATCATCCCAATCGGAAATAAGCTAGGCCATACAAAACCTCCTAAAAGTGAGACCAGAAACAATTTAGTTTTTTCATAGCGCACAAAGTAATTGACCTGGCCAATGCCTAGGACAAATGCAAACAGCGCTGGGCTAAAAGGTTCGTACCAAGACAGCTTCAAGACAAGAAAAGTCCCAAACATCAAAGCAAAGCCCAGAATTTCCATTTTAGTCGAGGACCTAAGTTTCTTGGTAATGCGGAAATACCAATAGCAGCCCAAAAGCAAAAACAAAAAGTTCAATATCAATATCCCGTGTAAAAGACTTTCCGGATCCATATCAAACTCCAATAACCCAAAAACCATATTCACCAAAGCAAAAGGCAAAATACGGTGCACCAGAAATGCATCATATCCTTCATCATCAAAATGCTCCATGAAACCTTCGGAGATTCCTCTCAAACTCAGGCCTTCCCACCCAGCGCCTTCATGTATGGGTATTTTTTCACCTTGTATTTGAAAGATAACAATAGCCAATAACAGAGAAACAAGTAAGAGTCTGGTCATTCAGGAAATTGAGAAAATAGGGTGATCATGTTTTATTGCCACAATTTATCATAAAGATGTTTAAAAAGAAGTAGCTGGCTTGGATATTAAAAGATATTGATGGATATTTTTGGATGCCTGACCGATGGAGGTAGGATATTAGTAGATTTTAGATTTTAGTCCCGATAGCTATCGGCAAGATTTGAGTTTTTAGACAACAGTTATTTAAGGAAATGTTATCCGTTGGTAAATGAAATAAAGTAAACATATGGTTGAAATAAATTGAAATATGGGGGAAACCGAAGCTTTAGTGAAGGTCCCGAGAGTGACGCGATTCAGGATATGATTGAAATATAATCAGGGTTAGCACCGGGGATCAGACGTTGGTCCAGACCCCCGATACCTCAACCAGACTAAAAACCTTTTGCATCGGTCATCAGACACCGGACACCGGTCATCAATCATCAGCCATCTGTCATCCCTGCATTGCCGACAGCCGTGAATAATCCAATCATTACATAAATTATATTTAGGTGCTGTAAGAATAGCGTATATTCAAAAAAAAATATCATGAAAAAAACCTATTCAATCCTATTATTTCTCTTCAGTATAAGTTTCGCGGGTTTGGCCCAAGTGGATACCATTGAAGTGTATTCCAAGGCCATGGACAAATCACTCAAAGCCGCTGTAGTCAAACCAGAAAGCTACGATAAAAATGCAGCAGCACTGCCTTCTGTTTATGTCTTGCACGGAGGTTCCGGAAGTTTTACGGACTGGCACGATAAAGTAACAGAACCCGGTTTGTTGGAAAAACTGGCCAACCAATACAATGTACTGATCATCACCCCTGGAGTGGGTCCCTCCTCCTACTACTATGACAGCCCTTTGCTGGATTCAGTCAGATATGAAACCTACATGTGCAAGGAATTGATTCCTTTTGTAGACCAGAATTACAATACCATCAAAGCAAGAGAAGGCAGGGCAATCACAGGTTTGTCTATGGGTGGACATGGCGCCATGATGATCTCAGCCAAAAACCCTGAGTTATTTATCGCAGCAGGAAGTATGAGTGGGGTGATGAATATTGACTACAGGATGTGGGAGGTAGATGAAAGCTTCAGAAACAGAATTAAGGAAGGCCAAAAAATGGCTTTGGGAGAAATCAGTTACGAGGCGCCTTTTACAGAATATACTGCCGTAGGTTTGGTAGACAGAATGAAAGAAAACGGTATAGCGTTATTGATCGATTGTGGTGTTGATGACTTTTTGATTGCCACCAATAGGCAAATCCACTCCCTCTTGCTAGGTAAAGGGGTAGCGCATGAATACACCGAGAGACCGGGGGCACACACTTGGGAATACTGGACTGAGGCATTGCCCGTTCACATGCTTTTTATAGACAGGGTCTTTAAAAAACAGTTAGAGTAGGGTTTTTTGGCTGGGGATAATGGGAAATGAGTTTAATTGTGTAATCGATTAATCGGTTTAATTGTGTAACTGATTAACTGATATATGGATTGTTAAAGGTTAAAAAAGTTAAAGGTTAAAACGCTGGGGCAAATGAACTTTTAACCATGAACATATTGCTTTCCGCGGTGGATTTAGCTTAATGTTACATCACTAGAAAAAAGCGTCGTAACCGCCCGGATGACTCCAGTCGGACGTAATTCGTAATTGAATCGATTAACTGAATCAATTCATCCTGTCCAACACCTCAAACCTTGAGGCATTGCTGATAAATTCAGGAACTAATGTTTTGAGATGCGCCACAATTTCATTCTCAGAACTCTTTTCAATCAATTCAAAGAATAGGTCTATCTGGCCTTCAAGCCTGTAATAGTCATTGGGTGCTACCTGAGCTATTTTAATTTTTGGATGATGGGTAATCTTTACTGTTTCCGAGTCATTTAATAGTTCTTCAAATAACTTCTCCCCACCCCTCAAACCGCTGTAAACGATTTTAATATCTTCCTCAAATTTTTTCCCACTTAGCTGAATCATCTTTTTGGCCAGATCCAATATTTTGACTGGTTGTCCCATATCAAACACATAAATCTCGCCTCCATTTCCCATGATCCCAGCTTCCAGAACAAGTTGACAGGCTTCTGGAATAGTCATGAAATAACGGGTTATTTCAGGGTGCGTAACGGTCACTGGTCCTCCCTTTAAAATTTGTTTTTTAAACAAAGGGATTACCGATCCATTTGACCCTAGTACATTGCCAAATCTGGTAGTAATGAATTTAGTATGGAATTTCCTATGGTGCTTTTCAAGGAACTCATTTAAGGACTGAACATACATTTCTGCAGCCCTCTTTGTTGCTCCCATGACGTTTGTTGGATTAACCGCTTTATCTGTACTGACCAAAACGAATTTTTCAACATTGGTAAGCACTGAAAGATCTGCCAATACTTTCGTTCCTAAAATATTGGTTTTTATTGATTCCTCTGGATAATTCTCCATCATCGGAACATGCTTATAAGCAGCAGCATGAAATACAACCTGAGGTTTAACTTCCTTAAAAAGGGTTTTCATTTTACGCTTATTCCGAATATCAGCCAACACAATCTTCCTTTGTGTTGCGGGTTCCAATTCATTCAGTTCCTGCTCTACATCATATAGGGGAGATTCTGCTTGATCCAACATGACTAAAAGTGCTGGATGATAATGGATGATTTGCCTGCAAAGTTCGCTTCCAATCGAACCTGCCGCACCAGTTACCAAAACCACTTTACCTTTGATATCCTCTTCCACCTTCGGGTTCTCCAGTGAGATCTGCTCTCTCCCAAGAAGATCTTCAATTTTAACTTCTCTTATGGCTCCTGCTTGCAAGCCACCATTTATCCACTGATTAATCGGAGGAATGATACTCACATGAACCTTAAGACGCAGGCATTCATCAATGATCTCTCTTTTCCTCTGTACAGAAATATCTCGTACGGCAATAATAAGCTCTGTTACTCCGTGATTTAGGACAAAATTCTCAAGCTCCTTAAGTCCTTTATAGATTTTTTTTCCATCGATGATTTTGCCTTCTTTTTTGGGATCATCATCAAAAAATGCATACGTTTCAAAATAGGATTTGCTGTCTCTTTTAATAACATCCTGAGCAATAATACCGGCTTCACCTGCTCCAAATATGATCCCATTCTTTAAATCCTTTGCCGCAACGCTATTTTTTACGTAAACAAAAAGCTCTTTTACCAATAGCCTATAAAAAATCAATAAGAAAAGAGAGGTCAATGAAGCAATTATCAGAACTGATGTCGGAATTAGAAATCTTTTGCTTAAGAAACTCTCGCTAAACAGATTGATAACGGTAAATAAAAGGAAATTCAAAATTATCGTCTTGAAGATAATGGAGCCATCTCTAAACCCGGTATGCCGTACTATACCTTCATAACTTTTGGTATTTAGCATGACCAATACCCCTCCAAGCATAAAGACCAAACTTCCCGTAAAGGCTGAGTTTTCCTCTATAGCATCAAGTTCAAAATTAAAGCGGACCAGAAAACCAAAAAAGGCAGCTTGGTACAAAATAACTGAGTCCAAGGTGGCTATTATCCATCTTGGAAGAATTTTTAGTTTTTTCAAAAAATCCATAGTAAAAATTTTTTCTATACTAAGGTGATTACTTTAATTAAACATTAATCATTAGAGAACAAAATTATAAACTATTCCGTCAATTGCTACTCTTAATCAGATTTATTTAAGCATTTGGGTAGAAAAATGGATTTTATAGGGAATAAAACCCTTTTTTAAGGTTTAAGTAAAGTTAGTTATCCCAGATTATCCCCTATCCATTTTCCACCATCCGGAATATTCTTATGCACAACAGAACCAGCACCGATGGTTACCCAATTTCCTATTGTAATTCCTGGCAAAACAACAGAGCCTGCTCCTACCAGACTTCCCTCTCCAATCATGACATTTCCGCATAAGGTCACTCCCGGAGCTATATGCACATAATCACCAAGCCGACAGTCATGATCCACCCTGGCCCCCGTATTCACAATCACATGGTTTCCCACATAAGAATCCACTTTGATAATCGCTCCTTCCATCACCACAATTCCTTTGGATAAGTCTGCAAACCTGGAAATAAAAGCCGATTGATGAATCAGGTTAATGTAATCAAAATAATTCCTCAGCCTTTCAGCCACCTTCATCCTGTTTTTGTTATCCCCAATCGCAACGAAGCCAAGTTCTGTTTTGTCCCAATTAATTTCAGAAGAATACTTCACAGGAATTCCCATAAGCTCATCCACTTTGGGATCATCATCATAGATTGTCTTGACTACTTTTAAATCCGGCAAAACATCAATTACCGATTTTGCATGACCTGAAGCTCCTAATATATACATTGGGGAAGTTTGACTATATGGTATTAATCTTGGTGCCCATCAGGTTTCAACCCGTTTGCAGCTTAATCGAAATTAAAATTTTTTACTTTAAAACGTGTTTGTATTGTTTCGAAATAACGGATACTATCCTGGTCAGGTCATCGATTGACAAATTCTCCGAGGAAGGCAAGCAAATCCCTTGGTAAAATAAAGAAGACGAAATATTCCCTCCATAATAGGGGAAATCTAAAAATACAGGCTGCATATGCAATGGTTTCCAAAGGAACCTGCTTTCGATGTTTTGCTTTTGAAAGGCCAATCTTAAATCTTCATTATCAAAGCCCGTTTTCTTTGGATCAATCAATATCGTTGTCAACCACCTGTTACAAAAAACATCATCGGGTTCCTCCAGAAGACTGATCCCCTCAAAGTCCTTTAGCATCTCCCTGTAGGCATCGAACACAGCCCTTCTTTTATTGACCTTTCTGTCCAGGTTTTCAAACTGTGCTAGACCTATACCTGCTGAGAGATTATTCATTCTATAATTGTAGCCGATCTCATAGTGCTCATAATAGTGCGTATCTTCCCTCGCCTGCGTGGATAAATAGCGCGCCTTACTGATGGCCCCTACATTGGAAGAAATTACAGCACCTCCTCCTCCAGTGGTTATAATTTTATTTCCATTGAAGGAGAAAACGCCATATTCACCGAAAATCCCACAGGACTTCCCATGATAAAGAGAACCAACCGCCTCAGCAGCATCTTCAATGACAGGGATATTGTACTTTTTTGATATAGCCAAAATCTCATGATGCTTTGCAGGCATCCCGAATAAATCCACTGTAATAATTGCCTTTGGCTTTTTCCCTTTGGAAATCCTACTCATGATAGTATCTTCCAGTATCACGGGACAGATATTCCAAGTATCCTTTTCAGAGTCCACAAAAATCGGAATAGCTCCCAAGTAAGTGATTGGGTTTGCTGAAGCACAAAAAGTAAAAGATTGACAAATCACCTCGTCTCCGAGACCTATTCCAAGTTGGATTAATGACAAATGAATTGCGGAAGTACCTGAATTCACCGCCGTGATCTGATGGGTTTTTAACCTTTGGGAAAACTTCTGCTCAAATTTGGAGATAAATGAACCATTCGTTGCAATGAAGCCTTTGTCAAGAGCTTTCTGAATATTCATTTGCTCTTTCCCATCGAAAACAGGAGCTGACAGTAATACTTGGGTATTCATGGGAATTAAGTGATTAAGCGATGTCAATCTACGGAAAGAAATTAAATATCAATAGTTAAAATTTGAGTTTTTTTTTCAAATTCAATTTTGTGTATTTGAAACCAGTAGAAAAGAAGTTTGAAATTCAATATTACCTGCATTAATAATTGAAAACCAGGTATTTATAACAATACAGTTATAGTTGAAAAAATAGCCTTTCATTTGGTGAAAAAATCAAAGACATCTGTAAAACAAAAGAGGCTGTCTCATAAGTCGTTTTTCAAATTCAGTGTCCAAATAAAGTTTCGTGTTTAACATAAAGTTCTTGGTGTCTTGGTGTCTTTGTAGCTAAAATCATTAATGCCACAAAGGATCCAAAACACAAAGCTTAGTCAAATCAAACACCAAATAAGATTTGGATATAATTTTTGAAGGTTTGAATATGAGACAGCCTCTTGATAGAAATACTATGGATTAAAATGATCAGTCCACCTCAAAACTAACTCTTCTCGCCAGTTGTCTTGCATCTGCTGAGGACTTGTCTACCGAAGTATCCTCCCCATAACCTTTATGACTGATTCTGCTTTGTTCTATTCCTGCAGCTACCAATAATTCAACTACTGACTTGGCCCGTCTTTCAGAGAGCTTAATATTATAGTCTTCTGGGCCAATTTCATCCGCATAACCCTTCACTTGGAGTTTTACTCCAGGGTTCCTTTTCAGGAAGTTTGCAATAAAATTCACAGCAGAGGTAGAATAACTCAGGGGTTTTGAAGAGTCAAAAGCAAAGTACACATTCAAATATCCTTCGTTGATTGCTTTTTTGAAATAGTCAATTTCCTCTACTTCTTCCAGGGGACATCCATCATTGGAAGCGGGTCCAGGAGCAAAGGGGCATTTATCCAAATGGTCAGGAATTCCATCCCCATCCGAATCCAGCGTCCTTCCCAAAGCGTCTACCCTTGCCCCTGCCGGAGTATTGGGCTCTTGGTCCAGGTAATCAGGAACACCATCTCCATCTGAATCTTTCAGCATATTTCTGATTTCTCCCATCTGGGTAGCCAATTCCTCTTTTGTCGCATATTTTTCTCCTGGAATATACCAGTCTGCATGGGTATTGGCTTTTCCTAAATAATAGGCTAAACCAATTGTACCCGTCCACCAGGTACCTGTGGTATGTGCCAGCCTGTCATCCCCATCCTCGGCCAATGGAGGCAAAATAAAATTTCTCCCATCAAATGTATAGCGCTGTCTTCCGTTAAAATGAACACTGATATCTCCCATCAAAGCAATTCTCTCACTCAGTTTCACCTGACCGGTAAGGCCAGAACTGATATGATACAGGTAATCCCTGTCAAAATCCAGAGTTGGCCTATCATCATTGGTAAACCAACCGATTCCAGGACCAGCATGAAAAAGCAAACCTATATTTTCGGAAAAAGACTCAAACTTGAAGATCCTTCCAAAATTCAACACAGCCTGAGCGCTGAATCTTGCATAATCTGTGACAAACTCAGGGGAATTTCCTCTTGCTTCCCTGAACCTTCCAAAACCTGCATCTCCCATTAGCCCAAACTTCTCATTGAACATATACCGTGCACCCAGGCCTACATGGCCCAGATTCAAGGTAGGGCTTAAAAACCCGGGGCTTAGTGGAGCCATTGGTTTATTAAACCCTCCATTGAGCTCTAAAGACCATTTATTATAGTCTTCTTGAGCATTAAGAACAAAACATAGGAATCCCGAGAGGAGAAAGACTAACAGACTCTTTTTCATTGTAATAAGATAATTCATTGAAATTTCAAAAACCGAATCTAATAACGATAAGATGGCATTCAAAGGATGGATACTCCTATTCTGATAAACTGAATACTAGTATTTGTCTTGGGCAATTGATTAAGACCATCTTAGAATAGTTCCCAATATAAGGAAACCTTCAATGTTTACCGCAAGGCAGACAAATAAAAGTTGTCAAATTATTTCAATTTGCTGTCATTTAAACCCTTCGCTATAACCCTATTTGCCCTGTACAGACAAACAATATTATACATTAAAAAACGCTGAAGTGATTACATTAACACACTCTTAGCACACGCCTAAAAAAATAAAACCCCAAAAATCTCTTACAGATCTTTTGGGGTCTTTAATTTCAAAATGCTTGGTGACTTGGTATCTTGATGGCTTATTTAAGTAATTTCAGCTATCAAGTCACTCCATCGCAAAGGACTTAACTTGAAAAAATATTCATTAGAAAAGCCTGCTATTAATTGTCATTTACTTTCATATTCCTCAATACCTTAGGCTGAATGACAGGCTTGACCTTTTGGACTTTTTTAACAAGTACAGGTGGACTCTCGGCCGAAATTTTCTTGACTCTTTTTAATGTAAAGGTATCTAACCTCAAACCAATCAAGACTGCCAATACCAATACTGCCGGAAGCATCACTGCATCTCCAAGATCTTTGGCCAAAAATATGAGTCCAATAAAAAACAGCTTTACCCCTATCAACAACAAGGTTACCTGATCATGTCTCAGGCCCATCCTCAAGAGGAAATGGTGCACATGGCTTTTATCCGGTGACATGGGTGATTTTCCTTTTGCCGCCCTCTTTAAAAACACCCTTAGGGTATCATATATAGGCACAATCAACAAGGCTACTCCTGTAGCGATAGGAGCCGCAAACTTCACCCCATTTACGCCGGACATGGTGCCATCGATATCTATAAACAAAACCGCCAATATCGCCAGGGAGAAACCTATACTCAAAGAGCCTGTATCCCCCATAAAAATCTTAGCAGGGTGCCAATTGAATATCAGAAAGGAAAGTATCCCACCCAATATCGCAAAAGCGAAGTAGGCATAGGCGTCGTAACCTACGTCATAAAACCACCATCCTAAAAAGGCAAAGGATACCAAACTGATGGATCCTGCCAAGCCATCCAAACCATCTATCAGGTTGAAGGCATTGGTCAAACCTATAATCGTCACCAATGTCAGGGCATAGGAAGTATATAGTGGTAAATCATATACACCAAACAATCCATAAAGACCGGTAATCCTGACATCCGCCATGATGATTACCATCAGGGCAGCCACTACTTGGGCACCCAACTTCTGGAAAGCAGACAGGTTGACCATGTCATCCCTAAGGCCAACAAAAAACATCAACCCGAATGCAGCCAACAAATACCTGATTTCTACCAGGTCTCCATAAGGAAACCAAATAAAAACTGCAATAAAGGTGGCGATGACAAAACCAATACCTCCCATGGATGGAATATAGCTGGTATGGATTTTTCTGCCTCCAGGAGTATCGGTCATTTTCATTTTGACCAGTAATTTTATCAAAATCGGGTAAATTAAGA
>NZ_REBN01000101.1 GCF_007692705.1 Mongoliibacter sp. | reverse complement strand
TTTCTATGGCTTCACAAAGAGGATGTACATAGTCTGGATAATCGACTGAATCGTCTGTGAAAGGACCAAAATCCTTTACTTCGAATCCCAATTCCTCCAATTTGATTAGCATTGATTTTTTGTATTCAAATCCTGCATGATCTCCTCCTATGGCTAATTTTCTAGTCATTATCTTGATATTTGAGTTTATCTTCAAGTTCTTTTTTTGCTTTCTTTCTCTCCAACCTTTTGGCAATTTGTATTCCTGCCTCATACAATACCAAAATAGGCATGGCGATCAGTATCTGGGAAATGACATCAGGTGGGGTTATCACCGCTGCCAAAACCAGAATAGAAACAATAGCATGCCTTCTGTAAGCTTTCAACATAGCCGCAGTGACAAGGCCTGACATGGAAAGGAAGTATATCACCACAGGAAGCTGGAACATAATGGCGGATGCCAAAACCAGCATAGACAAGGTGGTAACGTAAGATGTGATATCAAATTCATTCAGGATACTCGGATCCAATTGGTAGTTGGATAAGAAATTGATTGAAAGTGGCGAAAGGATAAAGTATCCGAATGCAGCACCCATGAAAAACAAAAGGCTGACAAAGAAGACCGCGCCTCTTGCTGCTTGCCTTTCCGTGGAGTATAAACCTGGGCTGATGAATTTCCAAGTTTCCCAAAAAAGGTAAGGAAATGATGCTATCAGTCCTACCACCAAGGAGGAAGTCAGGTGCATGGAAAACTGTCCTGTCATCTGCCGACTCTGAATGGTAAAAGGTAAGGTATCAATGCATAATACGGGTGTAGACAAGGCTTCCGCAATTTGGCACAACACTCTGTAAGTGACAAAATCCACTCGCGAAGGGCCAAGAATTACTTGTCCGAATACGATGCTTTTGGCAAGAAAGGCCGCAACTGTAAATACCAAAATTGCTGCAACTGACCGTAGCAGATGCCAACGCAACTGCTCCAAATGGTCTAAAAAGGACATGCCTTCTTCTTCCTCTTCTTCTCTATACTGATCTAAGGCCACGTTTTAAGGAAATATTAGTACAATGGAAACTGAACCATCCATTCGTTCACTTCATTTTTGATTTTAGCCAACTCGGATTCATTATCGTGGTTGGTTAAGGCACGGTCTATCAGCTTGACAATTTTTTTCATGTCATTTTCATCAAGGCCTCGGGTAGTAACTGCAGCGGTTCCTATTCTCATACCTGAAGTCACAAATGGTGATCGGGTGTCAAAAGGGACCATATTTTTATTGATAGTGATATCAACTTTACCCAAAGTTTCTTCAGCTACTTTTCCTGTGATATCTTTATTTCTCAAGTCGATCAACATCAAATGGTTGTCAGTTCCACCTGAAATCAGCTTGTAACCCAAATCCACAAAGCCTTCTGCCATTACAGAAGCATTATTCTTCACCTTGAGCACATATTCCATGTACTCATCTGAAAGTGCTTCTTGAAACGCGATTGCTTTTGCTGCAATGATGTGCTCCAAAGGCCCTCCTTGTGTTCCAGGGAAAACTCCTGAGTCCAGTAAGGAAGACATTTTTCTGAGTTCTCCTTTTGGAGTTTTCAGTCCAAATGGATTGTCAAAGTCTTCTCTCATGAGGATCAAACCACCTCTTGGACCTCTAAGGGTTTTATGTGTTGTGGTGGTGACTACGTGACAATATTCCAAGGGGTCATTTAATAATCCTTTCGCAATCAGTCCTGAAGGATGGGAAATATCAGCCAACAGAATGGCGCCAACCTGATCCGCGATATCCCTTAGTCTTTCGTAATCCCAATCCCGACTGTAGGCAGAAGCACCACATATTAAGAGCTTTGGTTTCACCTCAAGTGCCTTGGCCTCCACCTTGTCATAATCGATGACACCTGTTTCTTCTTCAACACCATAAAAATGAGGCTGATAAAGTTTGCCGGAAAAGTTTACCGGGCTACCATGCGTCAAGTGACCACCGTGAGAAAGGTCGAAACCTAAAATCGGATCACCGGCATTCAAGCAAGCCAAAAATACAGCGGCATTGGCTTGTGCGCCAGAGTGTGGCTGTACATTGGCCCAATTGGCTCCAAAAAGCTCTTTTGCCCTGTCAATGGCAAGTTGTTCGATTTTATCTACAACTTCACACCCTCCATAATACCTCTTATTGGGAAGTCCTTCAGCATATTTATTGGTCAGCACGGAACCTGCTGCCTCCATTACTTGCTTGCTGGTAAAGTTTTCTGATGCGATCAGTTCTATCCCGGTTTTTTGTCGGTTTTCTTCTTTGGCGATAAGGTCAAAAATGACTTGGTCTCTTTTCATGTGTTTAATATTATTCTTCAGTGGCCACATAGCCTATTCCGATTTCCGGGAGAATCTCGTGTCTCAGATAATAATCACAGCTAGTGAGGTTTTGCCTTTCGCTCGATTTCATCACGGATTTTGATTAGGTGCTCAAAATTAGTTTTAATCGATGGATTATCCAATTGATTAAAAATCATATTGGCAGTCATTTTAAATTATGGTTTAAGCGGTTAATTGTTGTCGATCTGTCAATGCTATTTGTCAACTGTTGGTTCAATCCAGTCTTGGGAGACTCAATTTATATTTCACTGCGATCAATCTGATACTGATGACCACAGAAATGGAAATGAGCATATTGTAGTCTCTGGCAATACCAAAATAATTGAGCACTAAATATAGAATTGCTCCTGCCAGACAGGCAGAGGCATATACTTCTTTTCTGAATAGGATTGGAATCTCATTGGTGAGTGTATCTCTTATCACTCCTCCCATTACTGCAGAAAACATTCCCATAATAGCAGCGATTTCTGGTCTTACACCCAGGCTAAGTGCTTTTTCCACACCGAGCACAGTAAAAAAACCTATTCCCAAAGTATCAAAAAGGAACATGGTTTTTCTCAGTTTTAAGAGGGCAGTAGGAAAAATAAATGCCAATAGAATGCCCAAAAAAATGGCATAAAGCACGTTGACATCACCAATCCAAACCAAAGGATACGCGCCTAACAGAATATCTCTTAAGCTACCACCTCCAATTGCTGTGATAAATCCTGTAAAACCTGCACCGAAAAGATCGTGCTCACGATCTCTTACGGCCAAAGCTCCCGATATGGCAAAGACCAAAGTACCTGCCAGTTCAAGAGGGTATTGTATGTCCATACTGCTTGGGTTTGAAAGCGAAATTATTGAAAACTCTCCCTAAGGTATTTGGCAGTGTAGTTGTCTTTTACTTCCATCAGCGCCTCAGGTGTACCCTCAAAGGTAATATTTCCTCCAGTTTCTCCACCTTCAGGACCCAAATCTATCACCCAGTCTGCCGCTTTGATAACTTCTGTGTTGTGTTCAATAATAATTACTGAATGACCTTGTTCGATCAGTGCATTGATGCTATGCAGGAGCTTACGGATATCATGGAAATGAAGCCCTGTAGTGGGTTCATCAAAAATAAAAAGAATGTGATCTCCAGCTTTGGCTCCCCCTTTACCTAAGAAAGAGGCAAGTTTCACCCTTTGTGCTTCTCCACCTGAAAGTGTATTGGAAGACTGTCCCATGCCTATATATCCCAAACCTACTTCCTGAAGCGGTTGCAGTTTGTTGATGATTTGTGTCTTGCCTTTAAAAAATTCCATGGCTTCATCAATGGTCATACCCAGGACATCAGAAATGTCCTTATCTTTATATTTGACGTCTAGGATTTCATTTTTGAAACGCTTGCCCTTACAGGATTCGCAAGTCAGATGGATGTCAGCCATAAATTGCATCTCTACGGTTACCGTTCCTTCACCTTGACAGGATTCGCACCTTCCTCCATCTACGTTGAAGCTGAAAAATGCTGGCTTGTATCCTCTTTGCTTGGATATAGACTGATCTGCATAGAGCGCACGGATGGCATCGTATGCCTTGACATAGGTGACCGGATTGGAACGTGATGATTTTCCAATGGGGTTTTGGTCTACAAATTCCACCTGGGAGACAGACTTAAAGTCTCCATCAATCTTATCAAATTTTCCAGACTCATCTATTACTGTTCCCAATGTTTTACCCAAAGCAGGGTAAAGCACTTTTTTGATCAAGGTAGATTTTCCAGAGCCACTTACACCTGTTACCACTGTCAAGGTGTGTAGTGGAAATCTCACACTCAGGTTCTTCAAATTGTTTTCTCTGGCACCTTTGACCATGATGCTGTCTTTCCACTTCCTGTTTTTATCTTTAACCTGAATCTTTTCTTCCCCTTTCAGGTATTTTGCAGTATAGCTTTTTCCATTCAGAATCAATTCGTTCAAGTCCCCTTGAAAAACCAACTCTCCTCCCAATACTCCGGCATCAGGTCCAATGTCAATGATCTGATCAGCCGCTTTCATGATTTTTTCTTCATGCTCTACTACGATGACCGTATTGCCTAGATCCCTTAAAGTTTTTAGAACTTCGATCAACCTGTCAGAATCCCTTGGGTGTAACCCTATACTGGGCTCATCAAGTATATACATAGAGCCTACCAATGCAGATCCCAGTGAAGTGGCGAGTTTGATTCTCTGAAATTCCCCTCCAGAGAGGGATGAGGTCAGCCTATTCAGTGAGAGGTAACCCAATCCTACCTTGTCTATATACTCTAACCTGTTGAGGATTTCTTTCAATAAGCGGTTTGCCACTTTCTGATCTGATGCATCTAGCTCCAGTTGCTCAAAAAATGCCAAAGCCTTGTCTATAGGCATCAGGACAATATCAGTGATGGATTTTCCGGATATCTTGACAAATGACGCGTCTTTTCTCAATCGGGTACCTTTACAGTCAGGGCAGGTAGTCCTTCCCCTAAACCTGGACAGCATTACCCTGTATTGTATTTTATGTGTTTTGGATTCAATTTCTTTAAAAAAGGCATTCAGTCCTCCGAAGTATTCATTCCCAGTCCAAATCAATTCTTTTTCGGCATCAGAAAGATCTTCATAAGCCCTGTGGATTGGGAAATCAAAGTAAATGCCTTTTTTAACCAATGGCTCCAGCCACTTACCGGAAGATTCTCCCCTCCAAGGAGCAATAGCACCCTCGTAGACCGACAAGCTTTTATCGGGGATCACCAAGTCAGGGTCAAGGCCCAATACAGATCCGAATCCTTCACAGGTCCTGCAAGCTCCATATGGATTGTTGAAGCTGAAAAAATTGACAGTTGGCAGTTCAAAGCTCATTCCATCAAGTTCAAAACGATCGGAAAATGTCCTCTTAGTCTTATCAGGGATTAAAACAGTACATTCTCCATGCCCCTCAAAAAAGGCTGTCTGTACCGAATCAGATATCCGAAACTGATTGTCTTCGTCTTCTTTTTGTACACTTGCCCGGTCAATCAGGATTTCAAATTCACCTTTGGGGAGTTTCTTTTCCGCTAAAAGGTCTTCTACAAAATATGCTTCACTATTGATTAAAACACGTGTAAACCCTTTTTGAAGGAGCAGTTCCAGTTCCTGCTTCATATTCCTGTCATTTTGCAGGTGCAAAGGGCAAGATATCATTACACGGTCTCCCTCTTCGAAAGTATGTATATAATCTACTACATCTGTAACGGTGTGGTGCTTGACCTCATCTCCACTTACAGGTGAGATTGTTTTCCCAATCCTTGAAAAGAGTAGCTTGAGGTAATCGTAAATTTCAGTCGTTGTACCTACCGTGGATCTGGGGTTTTTCGTGCTGACTTTTTGTTGTATCGCAATGGCAGGTGATACTCCTCTGATGTACTCTACCTCGGGTTTTTCCATCCTACCCAAAAACTGCCTGGCATAAGAACTGAGGCTTTCAACATACATCCTTTGCCCTTCTGCAAACAAGGTGTCAAAAGCCAAGGAGGACTTTCCAGAACCAGAAAGGCCAGTGATGACCACAAACTTGTTTCGAGGTATGGCGACACTCAGGCTTTTGAGGTTATTGACGCGGGCATTTTTAATAATGATATATTCCTTGGGATCAAGGGTGTCTATTGACGCGGACGGTACGGAAGTGCTTAAACTCATAAACGGCAAAGTTACCCAAACAACCGTTCAATTGGTAATTTGTTGGAAAGTTTAACCCTAATCAAGCTGTCCTTTTTCCTCAAAAGAAAAAAAATGGCAAATCAGTAGATATGGGCTGAATTCCCAATTGATTTTATTTTCTTTGGGAAAGAATGTCAATCAGCAAGCAAATGAAAATTGAAAAGAACAAAGTAGTAGGTCTCAGTTATGAGCTATTTGTAGATGATGGAGAAGCCGGAATGGAGTTTTTCGAAAGTGTTCCAAAAGAGGAACCTTTTTATTTCCTTTTTGGGGCAGGACAGGTTTTTCCCATGATGGAAGCAGCCTTAGAAGGTAGGGAAGTAGGCTATAAATTTGAGATCTTTATTGATTTTGAAAATGGCTATGGGGATTATGATGAAACAAAAAAAGTAATCATAGCCAAGTCTAAATTCAAAGAAGATGGTAAAAAGCAAAAGGACTTGCTGAAAATTGGAAATGTAATTCCAATGCAGGATGATGAGGGACAACATTACCGAGGAGAGATTTTGAAAGTTGACTACAAGGGGGTCCACATGGATTTCAACCCTCCCCTTGCAGGATTTGACTTGCTTTTCAAAGGAGAAATTGTCGCAATAAGGGATGCAGATCCTGAAGAAATAGAACATGGTCATGTGCATGGTCCGGGAGGACATCAACATTAAATTTTTGAAAATATGGAAAAAATAAGAACAGCACTGGTGGGTTATGGATCAGTAGGTGAAAAAATGCATGCCCCTTTGATTACGGTCTGTCCTGATTTGGAATTGGTAGCGGTAGTGGAGCGCAGGCAGGAAAAGTCAAAGGAAAAATATCCGGAAGTGGCTATTTTCAGAAGCTTGGAGGCCCTATTGGAAGCAGATGCCGCTGATCTTATTGTGATTGTTACGCCCAACGAATTCCATTTTCCTCAGGCTAAAATGGCATTGGAGGCTGGAAAACATGTAGTGGTTGACAAACCAGTGACCATTCATTCTTTGGAGGCAAGAGAACTTAAGCGAATTGCTGAAGAAAAAGGTGTAGTGCTTTCAGTATTCCAAAATAGAAGATGGGATGGGGATATCCGTACCATTCAAAAACTCCTAGCAGAGAATGTATTGGGGAGGTTAGTTCATTTTGAGTCCCATTTTGATAGGTTTAGGCCTTCATTAGCAGAAAACTGGAGAGAAGAAGATGTTCCCGGAAATGGCATTACCTATGATTTGGGAACTCACCTGATAGACCAGGCTGTGATGCTATTTGGAAAGCCAGATTGGGTATACGCCGAAATTCTAAAGCAGCGTACAGGAGCTATTGCAGATGATTTTTTCGACATAAGTTTGAGGTTTGGAAGTATCAAAGTCAGGCTGACGGCAAGTGTATTGGTTAAAGCCCCACTTCCTAAATTTCTACTATTGGGTGAAAAAGGATCTTTTGTGAAGTATGGACTTGATGTACAGGAAAAGGCTTTTAAAGCTGGGGAGTTGCCAGAAGGACCCAATTGGGGTTTGGAAGATTCAGAATCTTGGGGGATGCTGCATTTGGAAAATACTTCTATGAGTTATGAAACCGAAAGAGGAGATTACAGGATTTTCTATCAAAATATTGCTGAAGCCATTTTACAAAAACACACACTACGTGTTACCATTGACCAAGCCATTGCAGTATTGGAAATCATCGAAGCTGCTTTCCTAAGTCAGCAAGAAGGTAGAAGGATCTATTTTAAGAAATGATCAGTGATTCTAGCTTCTTAGACCTTAGAAGCAGAGATTTGTTTCAGCGTAAAATGTATTCTACTTGAATTACCTTGTTTGGAACTTTGATTTTTTATTTCAAAGTGAAACCTTAATTTTACGCCCTGTTAAAAACGAGTTAAATATTTGTATATATGCCATATTTATTTACTTCAGAATCAGTCTCTGAAGGCCATCCGGACAAAATAGCTGATCAGATCTCAGATGCATTGATTGATAACTTTTTGGCTTTTGATCCGAGATCCAAAGTAGCTTGTGAAACTTTAGTGACTACTGGTCAGGTTTTTCTCGCCGGAGAGGTTAATTCAGATACGTACCTGGATGTACAGCAAATTGCCCGAAATGTGATCAATAAAATAGGCTACACCAAAGGAGAATACATGTTTGATGGTAATTCCTGCGGCGTACTTTCTGCCATACACGAGCAGTCTCCTGATATCAACCAAGGTGTAGACCGTAGCCATCCAGAAGAACAGGGTGCGGGCGACCAAGGAATGATGTTTGGTTATGCTACTAAAGAGACAGAGAACTACATGCCTTTGGCACTTGATCTTTCACACAGAATTCTGAAGGAATTGGCACAATTGAGAAGGGAAAGTAAAGAAATTACATACCTGAGACCTGACTCTAAAGCCCAGGTGACCATTGAATATTCTGATGAAAATGTTCCGCAGCGTATTGAAGCAATTGTGGTTTCCACTCAGCATGACGATTTTGATGATGAATCTTCAATGTTAGCAAAGATCAAAGAAGATATGATCAATATTTTGATTCCTAGAATCAAAGCTCAATTGAAACCTGAGATTCAAAAATTATTTACTGACAAAATCATCTATCATATCAACCCCACTGGGAAATTCGTCATCGGTGGACCGCATGGAGATACAGGGCTAACTGGCAGAAAAATCATAGTAGATACCTATGGAGGAAAAGGCGCTCATGGTGGAGGAGCCTTTTCAGGAAAGGATCCATCTAAGGTGGACCGTTCTGCAGCTTATGCAACGCGCCATATTGCCAAAAACATGGTGGCAGCAGGTGTTGCAGATGAGATCTTGGTGCAGGTTTCTTATGCTATCGGAGTAGCCAAACCAATGGGTATTTATATCAATACTTATGGTACTTCCAAAGTCAGTATGAGTGATGGAGAAATTGCCAAAAAAGTAGAGGAGCTATTCGACATGAGACCTTATGCCATTGAGCAAAGGTTGAAATTGAGAAACCCTATTTATGAAGAAACTGCAGCATATGGGCATATGGGTAGGGAAAATGAAGTGGTGACCAAAACCTTTACCACCCCTGATGGAAAATCCCTCACTTTTGATGTGGAGCTATTCACCTGGGAAAAACTCGATTATGTGGATAAAATTAAAAATGCCTTTGGGCTTTAAATAAACAGAAAGCGGCTTAGGCCGCTTTTTTTTTAAACAAACATTTCCTCTATCAACTCAGTGTAAAATTCCCTCACTTCCATGCCAATAGCCCTGACCTGCTGGGAAATCAAACTGGTTTCTGTTTGACCGGGTACGGTATTGATCTCAATGAAGTAGAATTTCCCAGTTTCGTGTTCGAGGAAATAATCGATTCTTACCGCCCCTTTGCAATTGAGTTTGGTATATACTTTTTCAATGATGCGATTAACCCTTGCTATTTCTTCATCGCTCATTCTTCCTGGGGTGATTTCCTCGGTGACGCCGGGAGAATATTTGGCTTCAAAGTCAAAAAACTCTTTACTGCTGACAATCTCGGTAGCAGGCAAAACAGTAGTGGTGCCTTTTGCATGGTAAACTCCAATTGAAAACTCCCTTCCCGAAACAAACTCTTCCACCAGTACCTGAGCATCCTCTGCAAAGGCCCTATCCAAGGCTTCATTCAGTTCATTGGGGTCTTTAACCTTACTCATCCCGATACTACTTCCACCACTGTTAGGCTTGATAAATAAGGGTAAGCGAAGTTCCTTCAGTATTTTCTCCCTATTTTCTTCTGAATTTTTAAAAAACTGAAGAGACCTTGCTACGTAGAGTTCTTCAATATCCTTAACAATGGCTTTTGTATAGCCCTTATTCATGGTAATAGCTGATGTGAGCGCATCACAGGTGGTGTATGGCAAACCCAACATGTCAAAGTAACCTGCCATCTTTCCGTCTTCACCAGGTGAACCATGAAGGATGTTGAAAATACCGTCAAAGGTGATTTTTTGTCCTTCAATATTTAAAGAGAAGTCATTAAGGTCTACCTTGAATTTTTCTCCAGACGCCGTCTCATAATACCAATCATTTGGATAAATGAGAATTTTAAAAACATCATACAGGTCTTTGTCTATGGTTTTTTCGACCACAGTTGCACTTTTAAGAGACACTACGTGCTCTCCTGTATATCCTCCGGTAATCAGGGCTATCCGTTTCTTCATAGCATTGGGTTAAGAATTCGAAAATTAGTTGATTTTCTCTTTGTGCATGAATGTTTCAGTTAATTTTTTTAGAAAAAATAAACCTTTATACAGACCCGCTTATCAAAGCCTTAGTTTTCCTTTTGTTCAATTTCTTTATCTTAGCCTCCTGAATTTAAACTCAAATTATATGCGTCAAACTAGGTTAGCAGCAATGATTTTTATGTTGCTGTTTTCAATGGGGGAAGCTTTTTCCCAAATTAAAAAACATGTGACTTTGGAGGATGTCTTCAAGTCAGATGTGTTTTCCCAAAAAGCCGTCTATGGCATCAACTGGATGCGTGATGGGAAATATTACAGTTCACTGAGAAGGGATGTTACCGGACCAAAAGTGGTCAAAGTCAACGTGGCTTCCGGGGAAGAAGAAGCAGTATTGATTGACGGAGGTGCCTTGGGGATCAACTTCAGCAGTTATGCTTTCAATCCTGATGAAAGTAAGGCACTCATTGCCTCAGATGTGGAAAGCATATATAGAAGGTCCAGTAAAGGGGTTTTTCATGTGGTTGATTTAGCCGATGGCAAAGCACAACAACTTATGGATGGCGAAAAAATAATGTATGCCACCCTTTCTCCTGACAATGACAAGGTAGCCTTCGTGAAGGATAATGACCTTTATTATGTCAATTTAGCTGACAATGCAGTGACCCGAGTTACCACGGACGGAGAATGGAATAAAATTATTAATGGTGCAGCAGATTGGGTCTATGAAGAGGAATTTTCTATGTCCAAGGCTTTTGAGTGGTCCCCTGATGGGAATAAGATTGCCTTTATAAGATTTGATGAAACCGAGGTTCCGGAATTCAATATGCAGACTTGGGGAAAACTTTATCCAGAGGATTATAAGTTTAAATACCCTAAAGCAGGAGAAAAAAATGCTCTTGTCTCTATCCATGTTCACGACCTTGGCTCCTCTAATACCGTGAAAGTGAATGCTGGTGATGAAGAAGATATATATTTACCCAGAATATATTGGACAGGGAAGACTGACAATTTAGCTTTCCTTAGAATGAACAGGCTTCAAAACCAATTGGACCTTTTCTACACCAATGCCAACACAGGCGAAAGCAAGCTCGTCCTGCAGGAGAAATCCGATACCTATGTGGACCTTAATTATAATGATGACCTGAGATTTTTGGCGGAAGACAAAGGTTTTATAAGGACTTCAGAACAAGATGGTTTTAAGCATATCTACCACCATGACAATAATGGAAAGCTGATCAGACAGGTTACCAAAGGAAAATGGGAAGTCACCAATTTGGTTGCTGTTGATGAAAAAGCCAAAAAACTCTATTATATCTCTACGGAACAGTCGCCTATGGAAAGGAATTTTTATATGGTTGGAATGGATGGGAAAAATAAAAAGCTCCTTGGAGCTGAGAAAGGCACCTATCGTATCAATATGAGTAAGGATAAGAAGTATTACATCGCTGATTTTACAAATTCCGCCACTCCACTGAAAGTCACTTTACATGAGACCTCTGGGAAAGAGGTCAAAGTATTGGAGGATAATCAAAAGCTTAGAGAAAATATCGGTACATATGCGCTTGGAACCAAGGAGTTTTTTGAGTTTGAAACAGCAGATGGTACAATGTTAAACGGATACATGCTGAAGCCGGATAATTTTGATGAAAGCAAGGAATATCCTGTGTTAATGTATGTGTACGGGGGGCCTGGCTCTCAGACCGTGACGAACTCCTGGGGAGGAAGTAGAGATTTTTGGCATCAACACCTTGCTCAGGAAGGTTTTTTAGTAGTTTCCATTGACAATAGAGGTACTGGCGCAAGAGGCAGGGATTTCAAGCATGTAACATATGCAAACTTGGGTAAATACGAAGTAGAAGATCAAATGGAGGGAGCCAAGTACCTGGCGAAATTACCCTACGTAGACGCTGCAAGAATCGGTATTTGGGGATGGTCCTATGGAGGGTATATGTCTTCTCTTGGCCTGATGGTAGGAAATGATGTGTTCAAAACCGCAATTGCAGTGGCCCCCGTGACTACTTGGAGGTATTATGATACCATTTATACTGAAAGATACTTAAAGACGCCGCAGCTCAACGCCGCAGGTTATGATGAAAATAGTCCCATTACCCATGTCAATAAGCTCAAGGGTAACTTGATGTTGATCCATGGTACGGGAGATGATAATGTTCATTTTCAAAATGCCGTTGACCTGGCTGATGCCTTGATCAAAGCGGATAAGCAATTTGAAACCATGTTTTACCCAAACAGGAATCATGGGATTTATGGTGGAAACACCACTTGGCATCTTTATTCGTTGATGACTGATTTTATTAAAAGAAAATTATAGAATATATCTATTATCAATGATGCCAGTAAATCTTATTTCTTTGTTCAAGGGGATGGAAGACGGATGACCAATCCGCCGCGGCGGACAAATTCCAGCGTTTTCAATACACTTCAAGTGTTGTTAAAGCTTACTGGTAATAAAGTGTATATACAGATTAAAGAATTGAATCCTCCGGTTTATGCAGCCGGAGGATTTTCTTTTTTTATAATGAATTGCCATTTTTTGTGGTTCAGTGCAAATTATCTATCTTATTTCCCGATACAACCTTAATAGCCAAAAAGATGAGAGAAAGACTCAATACCTCTGTCCAATCTGCCAGCCTGATCATCGTAGTCGCAGGACTTGCCTGGGTGGTGTGGTCAAATGACACAACAGTCAAAGAAATGCTTTCTTATTTGATAATATTGATGGTGATTCTTGAAGGCTTGAGCCTATATTTGATCGGAAAGGTATATCCCGAAAGTCACTCTACATTCAAAAGTGGAATGATTGCAGCATTACTGATTCTTTTAGGGGTCAAAATGATGTTGCCGGATATGTTTATTTCCTTCACCATCACTGTTTTTGCGATTAACTTTTTGTATAACTTTTATACCAACAACAAGCGGCGAAAGGGTGCATTTAAAAGAAGAAAGTCGCGAAAATTCTGACAAAAAACTGAAGTGTATGGCTTCGGCATATTATTTGGTTGCTGTTAAGCATAAAGTCAAATGATTTTGATATGCAATACAGAAAGCTATTCCTCATTCTATTATGTTTCGTTCCTTTAGTTGGCTTTGGCCAGGCAAAGCTCGAAAAACTATTGGATGAAAGAGACAGGATGCACAGGGAGTGGAAAGCATCGGAAAGCCAAAAAAGTGGGATTTTTGGTAACCGTACCAAAAAAGATATGATCGCGACCAACGAATGGATGGCACGAATCATTCAAAAGGACAATCAAATCATGGATGAGTTGAAAATGCTCAGTGAGATTGAAAAGACCGAAATCACCTATGAGAAAAATGATTATAAATTCATTTCCCAAAAACAGGAAAGAGAAATAGGTGTCTTAAAAAGGGCTTTACAAGAAAGAGATGATGCAGTGAGGGAAAAAGCATCTAATAAAAGAACTTACGAATGGACCACTTTTATTTTCTTCTTGAGTACCTCGGTTTTAGGGTTCTTGTACTTCAAAAAAATAAAAGCCGAAAGATAAATACCGGCTTTTATTTCCTGTTATTTTTTGTAAAAATTTTAAGACTGTTTCAATTTCGCAATAGGAGTTCTTCCTCCCTTGGTTTTTTCGTCAATATTGACCAACACTTCCGCATCCAAGGGCAAGAATACATCTACCCTGGAGCCGAATTTGATGAACCCGAATTCTCCACCTTGAGCCAATGGACTGCCTTTGTCCACATACCATTTGATCCTTCTGGCCAAAGCTCCGGCTATTTGTCTAACCAAGATCTGTGTACCATTTTTTTGTTTGATGACCATGGTTGTTCTTTCATTTTCAAAGCTGGACTTTGGGTGCCATGCCACCAAGTATTTGCCCGGATGGTATTTGAAATACTCCACGATTCCCGCTACGGGAGAACGGTTGACATGCACGTTGATGGGAGACATGAAAATGGAAATCTGTTTTCTTTTTTCGTTGAGATACTCAGTCTCTTCAGTCTCTTCGATAACTACTACTTTGCCATCAGCTGGTGCAAATACCAATCCATCCTGATTGGGTAGTTTGATAATAGGGTTTCTGAAAAACTGCAATATGATCAGGTAAAAAATAATAGATGCCAATAAGACCAAGTTCAGCATGGTATCTTTTCCTGGGAAGTAGTGATACAGGGCATAATTGAGCCCTGTAAATATCAGCAAAAGCCAGAACAATAATTTTCTTCCTTCTCTGTGAATTGTCATTTGTTTATAATTTAAAAAGGGTGTGAAAGTTTTTCTCTCCCACACCCCAAATATACAAAGAATAAATATCTGAAGTCTAGAAACCTCCCCTAAAGGTATAGGTTTTAGCTACTTTGTCTATCGCAACGATATATGCAGCAATCCGCATAGGTACGTTGTATTTGATGGAAGCTTCATAGACATGATCAAAAGCATCTTTCAAAATCCTATCCGATCTTCTGTTGACCCTTTCTGCCGTCCATTTGTAGCCCAGTCGGTTTTGAACCCATTCGAAATAGGAAACTGTCACACCACCTGCATTGGCCAGGATGTCAGGTACAGCCATGATACCTTTTTCATTGATGATAGCGTCAGCCTTTGCGGAGGTAGGTCCATTTGCACCTTCTACGATCAGCCTCGCCTTGATATTATTTACATTTTTGACCGTAATCACATCTTCAACTGCGGCGGGTACCAAAACATCAACATCAAGCTCCAAGAGCTCCATGGGGTCAGACATTTTTTCAGCACCACTAAAACCTTCAAGCGTACCTTTATTACCATCCCGATAAGCAATAGCTTCCTGAATGTTGATTCCGTTTTCATTGTGGTAGGCACCAGAGATGTCAGATATGGCTACTATTTTCAAACCTCTTTCTTCCAAAAGCTGTGATGCCCAAGAACCAACATTTCCAAATCCCTGTACTGCACAAGTAGCCTGGAAAGGATTGATTTTTAGTTTTTGCATAGCAGCAAGTGCCGTAACCATTACACCTCTACCTGTGGCTTCAGTTCTTCCCAGAGAACCACCCAATACCAAGGGCTTTCCTGTTACTACAGCATTGATGGTTGTTCCTTTGGCTCTTGAGTACTCATCCATCAGCCAAGCCATTTCTCTTGGTCCTGTACCCATATCGGGTGCGGGAATATCCTTGTCTGGGCCAAATACATCCAACATGGCTTTGGTGTAGCCTCTCATGAGTCTTTCGATTTCACCGGCAGACATTTCTCTCGGGTTGCAACGTACACCGCCTTTACCTCCACCATAAGGGATATCAACCACTGCACATTTCCAGGTCATCCATGCTGCGAGGGCTTTTACCTCGTCCAAGTGGACATCAGGGGCAAAACGAATTCCTCCTTTTGCAGGACCCAAGATATTGGAATGTATTACTCTGATTCCTTCAAACACTTGGATTTTGCCACTGTCCATGGTAACGGGGATGGAAACAATTACTTGTTTGGCGGGATTTTTCAACACGTTGTAGACCTCCTCGGAAAGTCCAAGTTTTTCGGCTGCAAGGTTAAATCTTTCCATCATTGACTCCAGCGGATTTTCTTTATCCTTGATCGGAGCCGGTTCAATGTAAGCCATATTGGGTTTATTTAGTTGAGTTGTTCAATTATGATACAATATTAAGTAGATTTTTAATTCTGATACGGTTATTTTAAAAGATTTTCAAAAAGGTGGCTATAAATGGGGCTGATAATAACAATCCGTCAAAGCGGTCCATAAATCCACCATGTCCAGGAAGGATTTTTCCCGAATCCTTAATGGCAATACTTCTTTTGAATAACGACTCAATCAAGTCTCCGTATGTACCGGCTATAATAATTATTGTAGCAATACACAGCCATTGCCATTCTTCTATTGAATTAAAATATCTCGAAAGCACATAACCAATAAGATAAGCCGAAGCAGCACCACCCAAGAATCCTTCCCAGGACTTTTTAGGAGATACCCTTTCGAAGAGCTTTGTTTTACCAAACTTTGTCCCTGCAAAATATGCTCCAGTATCTGATGCCCACAAAATAAATAAAGAACCTATGATAATTTCATAGTGAAAGTTTTCATCTACAGCAAATGCGGCCACATTGAGCATGGCGAATGGAACAGCTACATAAAAAATACCCAAAAAGGTGAAGGCGACCCCTGTGAAAGGTTTTTTATCTGATTTCCTGTAGAGTTTGATAAAAAACACCAAAGAAGCCAAAGGGAAAATCAGGAAGTAATATTTATCGGCCAAATGCCCGATTTCTATAAAGAAAGAAAGACTGAAAATGACCAAGCCCAGAAAAGTCCCAAAGCTTTTCAGAGGCAACATGCCATCAAGTCCGGACAGCTTATAAAATTCCATTTGCGAAAAGCCTAAAATCAATCCGAAAATCACAAAATATATCCAAGGACTATATACAGACCCAGCAATGATGACTGTCGCACCAATTAAGGCTGTAATAACTCTTTGTCCAAGGTTACTGTAATTGTTAATATTGAAGCGGTCACGCATTCTAAAAGGTGATCTCATTCTTTACGATGTTTATGGCTATCAAAGCATCTGTTTGTGGGACTAATACTTCATAGTACCCGTGTATTTGATAAACCGACTCTTTTTTATTTAAAATAACTGCCTGAATATCGTTTTCCTCCAGCACTCCTTTGACGATTTCAGCCCTAACAGGGGAACCATCTTCATATACCTTTTGCCAGTTCTTCATCCTCTTTGTTTGTGTTGTGGTGGTCTTTGAAAACTTTAAAACCGATAAGCATCAAAATAAGTCCGCCGAAGGCGTAAATAAAGGATATTTGTCCGGTATCTTCTAAATCAAAATTAATTTTCCCCAATTTGTTCAAATAAATCAGCACAACCGTGAAGGTGTTGTTTAAGATATGGGCAATTACCGGATATACCAAACTGCCTGAAAATACATATAGGTATCCAAAAACAGCTCCCAGTAAGATTCTCGGGAAAAAGCCGTAAAACTGCATGTGAATGGCAGAGAAAATAAAGGCCGTAAGCCAGACAGCAATATGGGGGTTGCCGGTGTATATTTGGATCTTGGGTTGAATTACTCCTCTAAAAAACACTTCTTCTCCAAGGCCAGCTAAAACCCCAATGACTAAAATCCCAGCTAGTAACTCTCCCAGACCTTCAAAATCTGTGAGAAAACGGGTCATTTCCATAAGCTCGTCTTCCTTGGTCCGCATCCACTGCTCTACACCGGAAAGGAATTCAGGAAGTTGAATACTCATATTCAATTCGATAAGGAGACTATTGAAAAGCATTGCCCCTACCATCAAAAATATCATAATCAATAATCCACTGAACTTATATCGGAGGATTTGTTGTTGCATTCCGAACTTTGCTTTGTCCACCAGCTTGGCTATCAGGATGGCAGCTACGATAAAGGCAAAACCAGTACCAAAGCCTTGAACCAGTAAGAAGGCTTGTCTTCCTTTTTCGTAGTTTTGCGGATTGGTCAGCAATGCTGCCAATTCGTCCAAAGCTATTCCATATAAAGGGGGAATTAATAATACTGCCAAGCCTTGAAGTAGAGCCATGACGCCAATAGTGATCAAAAACATGATAAAAAATGACAAAAGCCAATATTTCGAAGTGGCAATCGGAGCTTGGGTTTTATAAATCTGCATAATTGCGGTAAATTTACACCAAAATTACAATTCAGTAGTGGTTAAGATAGGAAACTTAGAATTAGGCGAATTTCCGCTTTTATTAGCTCCAATGGAGGACGTCAGTGACCCACCGTTCAGGGCCGTATGTAAAGAAAACGGTGCAGACTTGATGTACACAGAGTTTATCAGCTCTGAGGGCTTGATTCGGGATGCAGCCAAGAGTGTGCAAAAACTGGATATTTTCGAGTATGAGAGACCAATAGGCATTCAGATATTTGGCAGTGATATAGAGTCGATGAGAGAAGCTGCGGCCATAGCTGAAGCGGCAGGACCGGATATTTTGGATATCAATTATGGATGTCCCGTCAATAAGGTTGCCTGCAAAGGTGCCGGTGCAGGTATTTTATTGGATATTGATAAGATGGTATCGATGACAGCCGAAATTGTCAAAGCTGTGAATATTCCCGTAACTGTAAAAACTAGACTCGGCTGGTCTCAGGATACCATTCGCATTGTTGAAGTCGCTGAAAGGCTGCAGGATGTGGGTATCCAAGCGATCAGCATACATGCCAGGACCCGTCAGCAGATGTATAAGGGAGAGGCCGATTGGTCTTATTTAAATAAGGTTAAAGAAAATCCAAGGTTGTATATCCCTGTATTTGGCAATGGTGATATAGACAGTCCGGAAAAAGCGCTTGAGTATAGAAATAAATATCATGTTGACGGTATGATGATCGGGAGAGCTTCGATTGGTTATCCCTGGATTTTTAATGAAATCAAGCATTACTTTAAAACAGGTGAAAATCTTCCTGCTCCTGAATTGGCAGAAAGAATAGCGGTAACAAGGAAACATTTGGATTTCTCGGTAAAATGGAAGGGTGAAAAGCAGGGAATTCTTGAAATGAGAAGGCACTACACCAATTATTTCAGGGGGATGCCAAATTTCAAACCTTTCAGAACTCGGATGGTTACTGCAGATACTTATGAGGAGGTTTCGGAGATATTGGGTGAAGTACAGGAAGTTTTTGCCGACTATCAATTTTCCTGAACTCCTTAATAAAACTGCGTAAGATTCATTTCGAAAAGAGTTTTATTTATAGTCATAATATATAGGCAGGCATGGGATTTATCACCCATGCCTGCTTACTTATGGAGTAGAGATTTAATTTTCCTAATTCATTTACCTCTATGTCAAGAGACCTGCAGTCTGAAAATGCTTTAAAAGCCTGGGCCTTCCTTATTGTTTTGGCTTTGGTTTGGGGAAGTTCTTTTATTCTGATTAAAAGAGGACTGGAAGTTTTTTCCCCAGGAGAGGTGGGCGCTTTCCGGATAGTGGCTGCGGGTATTTTTCTTTTACCTTTGTCTTTGCCCCGTCTCAAATCATTAAATAGCCGTCAGGTCAAAAATCTGATCATTGTAGGATTTGTGGGAAGCTTTATCCCTGCATTTCTTTTCGCTAAGGCACAGACACAACTGAGTTCATCTCTCACAGGAGTTTTCAATGCCATGACTCCATTATTTGTGGTGGTTATAGGTGCCTTGTTTTTCAATTCAAAAATCACCAGAAGAAATTCACTGGGTTTATTTATTGCTTTTGTTGGAGTGGTCTTACTCCTTATTGTAAAAGAGGGCTCTGGTTTTGGATCTTTCGGCGACATCAACGTCTACGCATTTTTTGTGTTATTGGCCTGTGCATGTTATGGTGTAAACCTCAATATTATCAAATTCAGATTTGTAGAACTAAAGCCTGTTGCCATTACAGCCATTTCTCTTACCATGGTCTTGCCTTTGGCTTTGATTTATTTATTTGCTTTTACCCAGTTTTCCTTCAAGCTGCTTCATGTCGAAGGAGCCATGCTGGCAGCTGGGTACCTGACCATTTTAGGAGTAGTGGGTACTGCCTTGGCTTTGATTCTTTTCAATGTGATGGTTAAAGTAGCAACACCGGTTTTTGCAAGTTCAGTCACCTACCTCATACCCATTGTCGCCATATTGTGGGGTGTATGGGATGGAGAAGTTTTGTTGTTAGGCCATTATATAGGCATAGCAGCCGTGATTTTTGGTGTGTGGGTTGGGAATAGGAGGTAGTCTTGATTTACGATTTACGATTGTTGATTTACGACCTTCAATTTAGCTATCCAACCTTTAACTTTTAACAAATTAACTTTGTGATCACCAAGCTCTTAGTTTATCAATTCGTCAGTTCATCAATTACCCAATTAAACAACAAGTCTTAATCCTCTTTCTCATCCTTAGGCCTTCTTTTTGGGATTTGAGGTTGTCCTAAACCCAAGCTGCCTTTCAATCCCGAAAGGGTAGTGGTCCACCAATAATTGAAGATAAAACGGGAGGTATCCCTTTCTTCATAAATTTTTGAACTCACCGTATTGCCAAAGAGCTTTCTCGGATTATTGCTCTTTACAGCGAATACATTCAAAACGAATGTCAGAATTCCTTTCCTTCCCCTTCCTCTCTCTAGGGTTCTTTCCTCTAACAATTCTAATTTGAGGTCTTGGTACAGGAGAGTCATCAAGCCTACAGCGTCTCGATCCGTAGCCTTAAAGTTCCATTCGGCGCCATTAACTTTTCCTTCCAATGCCCTCAGAAAAGCATTGTTCTCCAGAATTGGATTGATAATACGGACATCAAATTCTCCGATTGTTGCAGTTATATCCATTGGGTAGGGATTTTTGAAGCCAAGTTTGGCTTCTAATTCGAGTTTGCCCTCTCCATAAAGTTTAGTGTTTCCTATCAGGTAAGCTTCTTCTAAGGTATAATCGCCATCTTCTTTTGCCAAATGGAAAGGGAAAAAGGAAATGTTCATATTATCAAAAAACAGTTTTCCCGGAATCATTCCATTCTCTGGAAACTCGGTGTAAATCACCTCTCCATCCAATAATTCCAAGGTGTCAAGCCTTAGCATGATCCCCGCTTTTTGCATCAACTCCTGGGGCATTGGTCGGTATTTGTCTTCCTTAATATCATATCTTTTATCTCTGAAAAGATTCGCTTGGGCCCCTTTGACTGATATTTTATTCGCTATCAAAATTTCTTCCTCGAGAACCTTTTCTAAATCAGCTCTACTGATAATGATTTCCGGTATTTTGATGGTAGCCACATCTGTCTGGTACCCCACTTTTCGCGTGTAGGCATACTTTCCATATCGGGGCTCAAATAAGATTTCTTTGAGGGTGATTTTCTCATTTTCTACATCGACAAATCCTATGCTTATTTTATTTAGGCTGTCGGGTAACAAGAATTCGTAATCGGGGAAGCTTAGACTGAATTCCTTTTTAAGCAAATCTTTAGGTTTCAGGTCTTCTAGCTTCAAAAGGTCAAGGTCAAGGTCTGCAAGAATTAAGTTAAGGTTTTTTATTCCCTGTGGCTCCTTAGATCCATCTTTTCGAAAAATGAAAATATCCCCCTCCACGATTTCAAACTCGCCAATTTTTAATTTTTCAACCAATGACCTTTTGTCATCTTTTTCATCGTCATCATCCTGCTGTTTTTCCCTAGCAACCTGATCCATAAAAATTTCAATATCAGGCTTAAATAAACGTAAGTCCGAAACCACCAATTCTCCACTTTGCTGCAGCTCAGCCAAAGCATTGGTTTTGATCAGTGCAGTAGGAATATGTCCGGAGAAAACAGGGACTCCTGGCTTACCGCTCAGGTCTTTTGGGATTATTCTGAAATTATTCAATAAAACTCCCTCATACCTGGTATCTAACTCTACTTTGGAAAAAGTGACTTGGTGTATGCTGTCCGGTAAGGTCAACCAAAATTCATCAATATCCATACTCAAACCACCAAAAAATCCAGAAATATCCCCTTTACTGATTATGGCAGAGTCCAAAAGGAAGTCATAAAATGAAAGATTTATTCCTGTGTTCACCAGTTCTCTTTGAGTGCCGTTTTCCCTGAAAGCCAATTTAAATTGAGCCCTCTCGGCTTGTATGGTATCTATACCGATGACATCTATTGTTTTTGGTAAGGCCCTATCCCTTCTTGACCTTCTTGAAGGTGCTGTATCATCGTCATCAAGGTCGTTGTTGATTAGGATACTGACATCGGAACCGGTGAATTTTACCATTTCCAATTTCAATTCATTGTCAAAAAGAAAACCCTCCAAGTCCACTCCCCGAAAAGACATTTCGGGGATATTGACAGAGACCCTCGTTTTGTCAGTGAAATTCCTCTTGGGATTTAGACTGACATTAGAAGCTACAATTTCTTCTCTTGCTGTATTGAAACTGATGCGATCCGCTAGGATGTTATATTTCCCATCTGCGATATTGAAAACATAGTTATTGAGCCTCAGGTCTACCTCTTCTGAAAACAGTGAGCGTAGCTCATCTGGCGAGGCATCTTTATTCAGGTAAAAGTTCTTGACTGAGATGGAAACATTTTCCTCAGCAAAAGTCCTAATTCTATCCCTGACATAATTTTCATAATTGAGTGTCCCTTGTTGTAAGGTTAGGCTTTCTACTTTTATTTCTGAAAAATAATTGGTCAGGAGTTCCAAAATCTCCTGTTGATCTACTCCTTCCCGTTCCTCGGTCTGATCACTCGGTCTATGTCGTATGATGCTGATTTTGGGAGAAGGTACCCGGATATTTCTGATATTTAGAATACCATCAAAATAAGCTTTCCTGATATCAACCCCTGTTGCGGTAAATTTAGGTACAAAAATATCCAAAGTTGTTTTTTTCCCATAGCGGTCTAAAGTTGCCTGAATCTGTGTCCGGTCAAATGGCTCCAAAGCAAAACCATCTATGCTGATTAAGGATCTTTTTGTATCCAGAAAAACCCGGTCAGCTTTGAATACATGAAGGTTATCAGAAAGTTTTAAAGCATATTCCTGTAATTCTAATTCCAGGTTATCTGCCCAAAAGAAACTTTTAGAGTCTGACTCTTCAGTCTCAGCATTTAAGGCGAAATTTTCCAAAATCAGATTGACTTTACCGAAAGAAAGACTGTCCTGCCGCACCCTGACCCTGTTGTCTACAATGAGCGAACCGTCTCTGATTTCAAATTTTTTGACATATATACCCTCCAAAAATTCAGCGTAAATGTCGTTTATATTAAAATTACCAGTTTGGTCCTGTTTGCCTTGTACATCTCGAAGAAGGATCTCAGGTTGCTCAATAGCTACATTTTGGATATCGATTATCCCTTGGTTATAGATTTTCTTGAGGTTTGCTTCTGATATGGAAAGGTTTGGTACCTGGATATCAAGTAGCGTTTTGTTTTCATCAGGCTCATAGCCTTCGACTGGAAATAGATGAAAGCCATCAATCTGGATTTTGTCCTCAAATGATGAAAGCAGGACGTGGGCACCATTGATCTGATGTATACTATCAGCCAAAATCAATTCTACATCAAAAAGCTCAACAGATGCATTGTCCGCGTAAAAAAATTGATTTTCCTTTTTGGAATCCTCAGGACCTATGTAGAACTCCTCCATTCTGAAATCAATTCTTTCCGCACTTATTACACGGGAATTCCTATTATCAGCTCGTCTTTGGCTGAACCTGCCCTCATCAATAGTAAAATCATGGATGGAAATTGATTCAAGGATTCCTTCAATCAGGTCATACAATTCAAAATTTTCAATTTCCCCACTTCTTTTTCCTGAACTACTGGTATACAAGTCAAATCTTGGATTTTGAAGCTTGAGTTGACCTACATCTACCTCGGAAGTATAGAATACTTTGTTGATGTCGGCATCTGAAAGCAGTAACTCGTCAAGTTCAGCGTCAAAATAAGTCTTTGAAAACCTATCAAAGTTCGGCTCAATTTTCAGGTCTTTGGCTTTTATAAATTGTTCCAAAGAAGAGACTTCAATTTCTCCAGCATAAATGGTATGCACACTGTCTGCGAGTAAAACCTGGAAATTATCCATATCAAAAGCAAAACCCTCGGCATTAAAGGGAGTCTCAGGAGATCTTTCCTGAAGGAGCTGTATGTCCCTGATGTACAAGTTGGAGTTTTCAGCTTTGATGGACTTTTGAGCTATAAAATTCTGTAGTAAGACATCGGCATCGTCAATTTGCAAGTTCCTGATTCTGATTTCGTTCAACCTCGAACCCAAAAAGGACTTTTTGATTTCTTTTTGCAGGATTTCCAAAGGGGACTCATCTAGGTTTTCTTCTATAATCCCTTCAATTTTGAGGCGGAAGTCCAGTTCAGGGCTTTTCAGGCTCAGGTTTCCTATGACCACTTCCTTTTTCCTAAAGAGGTAATTTAAGCCTGTTACGGATAATTGAGGAATATCAGCCCTGTAATAAGCCGTGCTGTCCAGTTCTTCAAAAACTTCTTCGACGGGGTTGATTTTGAGTCCTACAAAATGAACCCCTCTTTTTACTAGAGATATATAAAAGCGGTCAAAATCGATTTCATATTTGTTTTCAGAAGCTGTATTTACTTTATCCTTTAGATAGTTGCGCAACAAAAAATCAGAACTGAAATAGACAGCAAACTGAATGACAGTAAGAATAAGCAACACTAATCCTGCAATACGTAAGTATCGCTTCTTGAATAGAACCTTTATATTGGATTTGATATCTGGCTTTTCCATAGAAAAAACTATGAAAGTAAAAGTAATATAAATGCTTTGGAAAAATAGGAATTCAAGGTATCATTTTAGACTCAAAAAAGAGACACGCTGTAGATATCTCGAAGAATCCAGCGTGCCTCAGTCATATATAACCCAAATACTTTTGCTGTAGGAGAAGGATTCGAACCTCCACGGAGTTGTTAGGCAACATCAGAGCTCTTGACACGCTTTATCCTTTCCTGATTGTGATCAGGACCTCCACCCCCGAGACAGGGGGGCATGTCTGCCAGTTTCATCACCCTACAGTATGATATTTTCAATTATGTATCCGACCGTTTCTATTTTTATGTTTTCCCGTGATAATGGGCTAAACTTTTTTCTCCACCAAACAAGCTTAGTTTTCGTAAGAGAAAAGAAAATTGAAATGATCAAGATCATTTTGAATGACACAAAACTAGTAAATGGACTGATTTATTAATAGTTATTTAATATAATTGGCAAAAAAATATATATTTTTTATTAAAGAGTTATTTTTATTGCTAAAATGAAAAATGATTGTTGATATCATTCTGATTTTTACGGAATTTTCAATGGTTCAACAAACCCTAAAAAGCAAAAAAGCTGCGAAACAAAATTTCACAGCTTTAGTCAATTAACAATAAACCCAAAATAACCTGATGTAGGAGAAGGATTTGCGCCTTCAGACTTTTGTCTTCTCTTCTGCAATCCTACATGTAATGTTAAAACTTTAATTGTTTCAACATTACAAATGTATGTATTTAAGCTAAAATTTAAAAATCCTGCAAATAATTAGGCGAAAATATACAGTATTTGTAAAAAAGGGGCGTTTAAATAAAAAAATCTTATTCTACATCGATTGCGGAACTGGCAGTATTGAAAACTTGGTAATGGATTTTGAGTTTCCAAAACTCCAGATACCACAATTCTTTCTTTGAATTCTTGAATCATTGACCAATTTTGGTCAATCGTTAGGCTTATTCATAATTCACGTAGTTTACCCATCTGTCTACTACAGCTGAAAAATCCTTTGGCAATGGACTTTCGAAATACAATTTTTCACCGCTTTTCGGGTGTATAAAGCCCAAAGACTTTGCATGTAGCGCCTGTCTCGGTAAGATATCAAAGCAGTTTTTAACAAAAGATTTATACTTAGAAAACTGGGTTCCTTTTCGGATTTTATCTCCTCCATACATGGCATCATTGAATAATGGATGCCCAATATGTTTCATATGTGCACGGATTTGGTGAGTCCTTCCTGTTTCAAGCTGACATTGCACCAAGGATACATACCTCAATGGTTGTATCACCTTCCAGTGTGTGATGGCATGTTTACCTTGATCACCATCAGGAAACGTATCCACTATCCTTCGGTCTTTGGCGCTACGTCCCACGTGCGCATTGATGGTGCCTTCGTTGGCCTCAGGTTCTCCCCAAATCATCGCGATGTAGGTCCTCTCGATGGAGTGGTTAAAAAATTGATTGGCGAGATGAGTCATGGCTTCCTCGGTTTTGGCTATGACCAATAACCCAGACGTATCTTTGTCGATCCTATGTACCAATCCTGGTCGTCCCGTGTTACCCGGCATAGTCGGGAGTTGGTTGAAATAATAAACCAGCGCATTGACCAAAGTCCCTGTCCAATTTCCGTGTGCAGGATGGACTACCATACCCGCGGCTTTGTTCACTATCATGAGTGAATCATCTTCATACACAATATCCAATGGAATATTTTCTGGAACTACCTCAGTATGCAGGATTGGTTTTTCCAGATAAATGCGAATGCTGTCTAATGGCTTGACCTTGTAATTGGTTTTGACTTGTTTGTCATTGACCAGGACATGGCCTGCATCTATCGCCTGCTGTAATTTGTTGCGGGTAGCGTTGGCTATTTTATCCGTCAGAAATTTGTCTATGCGTATTTGGGCCTGGCCTTTATCTATCTTAAAATGATAATGCTCAAAGAGTTCAACCTCTTCTTCATCAAAATTTTCCTCGTCTTTGTGTGCTACCATCCTGCAAAAATAAGGGCATTTGGGAAAGTTTCGGATATTTGTGCTTCTTTTCAATAATTACTATGCTGATCCACGATCAAATTCCTACTCAAGAAATTCAAGCTGAACAGCTCTCAGATAAAGAGGTGAGGCTTTTTATCCTTAGGTTAGATCAGATTCACCCATTGGTCTCGGGGAATAAATTTTTCAAACTAAAATACAATCTTATTCAAGCGAAAAAAGAAGGTAAAAATACCGTTTTGACTTTTGGAGGAGCTTTTTCAAACCATATTCATGCAGTTGCAGCAGCAGCAAGAGAGGAAGGGTTCCGTGCAATCGGAGTTATTCGCGGGGAAGAAAGTTCTTCCTTGAATCCAACCCTTCAATTCGCTAAGGAAAAAGGAATGGAGCTTCACTTTGTTGACAGGTCTGTTTATAGGAAAAAAGAGCAGGAAGACTTTCTGAATGGGCTTAAGGCTAGGTTTGGCGATTTCTACCTGATACCGGAGGGAGGGACAAATAGTTTGGCCATCAAAGGAACTGCTGAGATTTTGGATAAAAATGATACTGAATATTCACATGTAACTTGTAGTATAGGTACTGGAGGGACTTTTATCGGATTAGCCAGTTCGATTGTATCAGGGCAAGATTTGCTTGGTTTCTCTTCCCTGAAGGGAAGTTTTATCCATGATGAAATGCGTACTAAGTTATCAAAGGAAGCTGTTCTTCCTAAAGGAATGCTTACCATTATTGATGCCTATCATTTTGGAGGTTATGGCAAGTTCAAACCAGAATTGATTCATTTTATGAAATCATTTTACGATAAATTTCAAATACCATTGGATCCTGTTTACACCGGAAAAATGATGTATGGAGTTTTCGACTTATTACAAAAAGACTTTTTCCCAAAAGGAAGCAAAGTACTTTGCCTGCATACCGGTGGGCTTCAAGGTGTGAAAGGTTTCAATCAACGCTTTGGAGAGGACCTTCCTTCAAGGTAAAATAGTCCTCATTTTCCTGAGGGACGATATTGATGACATTGGCCAAAACCAGGCGCACTAATGTTTTAGAGGCAACAAATCTCGGTAAGTTGGCCAGCTTTTGGAATTCTTTTAAAGTGATCTTTTCGCGTTCTCCCAGTTCGCGCATGAGAATGGTTTCTTTTTCGCCATATGTAAAGACAATGTCTTTTGGGTTTTTTCCTTTCCTTATGATTTCCCAAACTTCCTTACTGGCTTGGATACTCCGGTCTTCCACCCTCACGAATGTCTTTTTTCTTTCTCCTTCCAATAAAAAATGCGGTCTGTTGGCTGACTTGGAAATAGAAAATACCGCAACTCCTTTTTTAGCATTGAGTTTTACAATATCAATATCGTAAGTCAATGCTGGTTTTATGATTTCCGAAATGGCCTTTTTCATCACAAAAACCTCTTCTTCTATAAACTTCTGACCACTTACCGTACCGTCATCATCCACGCCGATAATAAGGTGACCTCCTGCTGTATTGGCCAAGGCGATGACTTCTCGGACAATTTTCTCCGGGAAAGCAGCTTTCTTTTTGAACTCCACCTTCAAACCTTCCCCTTGCTTCGCGATTTTTTGAATATCCTGTAAGGTCATGTATTGATGGTTTAAAGTTGAAAATAAGAAAAAGGGGTTTATTCTGACATGGGCTGCTGGATAAAAGTTTTTATACTCTTTCCAATTCCGCAAGCCTATTTTTGAGTCCTTGCCACTCATCTCTCAAGCGTGCAGCTTCCATGAAATTCAGTTCTTTGGCAGCTTTTTCCATTTGTTTTTGTGTCTGATCGATCAGCTTTTTCAGTTTGTCTTTACTGAGGTACTGTACTAGCGGATCTGCAGCCACAAGAGCTTCTGCATTTGTGGTGTCGCCATATATTTTAGCATTACGTTTACTATCAGCCACTTTAGTCTGCCCAAGGATTCTTTCTTTGGATTTAAGGATAGTTTTCGGCGTGATACCATGCTTTTCATTGTAAGCAAGCTGTATGCTTCTTCTCCTGTTGGTTTCATCCATAGCCATTTGCATGGAGTGCGTGATTTTATCTGCATACATGATCACTTTTCCGTTTTCATTTCTAGCAGCCCTACCAATAGTCTGTACGAGAGAACGTTCATTTCTTAAGAAACCTTCCTTATCCGCATCCAATATGGCGACAAGGGATACCTCCGGTAAGTCCAAACCCTCTCTCAGTAAGTTTACTCCTACGAGCACATCAAAAACGCCCAATCTAAGTTCTCTCAAAATTTCTACCCTGTCCAATGGTTTAACTTCCGAGTGAATATACCGGCTTTTCACTCCGGCTCTTTCCAGGTATTTCTGAAGTTCCTCTGCCATTCTTTTGGTCAAAGTGGTGACCAATACACGGGCTTCTGATTTGATCCTTTCGTCAATTTCTTCCAAAAGGTCGTCGATCTGATTGGCACTTGGTCTCACATCAATTATAGGGTCAAGCAGTCCCGTAGGTCTGATGATTTGCTCTACTACAATGCCTTCAGTTTGTGCAAGTTCATAATCTGCGGGTGTGGCACTCACAAAGATGACCTGATTGATCAGACTGGAAAATTCGTCAAAATTTAAAGGCCTATTGTCCAGGGCAGAGGGCAGTCTGAAACCGTAATCCACCAGGTTTACTTTCCTGGAACGGTCACCTCCCCACATTCCTCTAACCTGTGGAACCGTCACATGACTCTCATCTATGACCATCAGATAATCTTCCGGAAAATAATCCAAAAGGCAGAAAGGCCTTGTTCCTGGGTTCCTTCTATCAAAATACCTAGAGTAATTCTCAACTCCGGAACAGTAACCCAACTCACGGATCATTTCCAAATCAAACTCTGTCCTCTCTCGGAGTCTCTTTGCCTCGATCAGCTTCATGTCTTTTTCGAAGAAGGAAACCTGTGCCATCAGATCGTCTTGAATTTCATGTATGGCAGTATCTATCACATCTCTTCCTGTCACAAATAGATTTGCAGGGAAAATAGAAATGAGTTTTTCATCAGAAAGTTTTTTTCCAGAAGCGGGATCTATGCGTTGTATCGCTTCGATTTCATCTCCCCAAAAGAAAATCCTATATCCAAAATCTGCATAAGCCACAAAAATATCCACCGTATCTCCTTTGACCCGGAATGTTCCATGGGACAGCTCTTGGTTGGTTCTGCTGTAGAGAATATCCACCAGCTTGAAAAGCAATTGGTTTCTAGGTATTCTATCGCCTTCTTGGAGACGGATGACATTTTTCCCAAACTCTTCTGGATTTCCAATACCATATATGCAGGATACCGAAGCTACGACTATCACATCTCTGCGGCCGGAAAGCAGTGCAGAGGTTGCACTCAGCCTGAGCTTTTCAATTTCTTCATTGATAGAAAGGTCTTTTTCTATATATGTTCCACTTGTAGGAATAAAAGCCTCCGGCTGGTAGTAATCGTAATAGGAAATGAAGTATTCTACTGCATTATCCGGGAAAAACTGCTTGAATTCACCGTAAAGTTGCGCAGCGAGAGTCTTGTTATGACATAATACAAGGGTGGGTTTTTGTACTTCCTGGATCAGGTTAGCAACCGTAAAAGTCTTTCCTGACCCCGTTACCCCCAAAAGTACTTGTGCCCTATCTCCTTCATTTACCCCTGCTACCAATTGCTTGATGGCTTCCGGTTGATCTCCGGTAGGCTTGTAATCTGATTGTAACTTAAAGTCCATAGGCTTTTTTCCTGATTAGCTATAACAAGATTGCCCCCCAAAATAGTTTGAATTCCCCAGCTATTACTTGGATTCCTGAATTGAGAACTTTTCCAGATTGTAATATAGAAAATTGGTTCTAAGTAAAATGACCAACAACAATGGGACAATACTTGGGTGGAATGATTGTACTCCGAAAACCCAAAAGACCAACGCCAGATTGGCTAAAATCAAAGCAAAAAGAAGGTACATTTTGAGCCATGGTTTCACTTCTTTTTGAAATAAGGCAATGGCTAAAACAAGGTGCCCGGGAAACGCCCAGAGGATATTCCAGTTATTTTTAGTTTGGGAGTGGAATGTGAAAAACCACAAAATCACAATTAATAGCCCCAATAAACCCAACACTGAAAAGAAAGTGATGTCAAAGGCCTTGAAAATACGCTTTTTCTTATATCCAATAACAGTAAGTACCATGACTGCAATGGCAAAAACCCACCACAATACATAAGGGTTGAATAAATCTGTCTGACTTGGCCTTGGAGGAAAACTTAAGATAACCGACTCCTCTTTTACCAGAGGCCTTGTTGGTCCGTCACCGACGATCATTGCCCTGCCAAATGCAGCTTCCATGTAATCCGGTAAAAACTGTTTTTCTCTTTCATTCGCATACTGATCTATTACCGATCCAAGGGCAAGGTCGATGCCAAAATCTGCCCAAGGCAATGGATAAACATATTCATCAATCAGCTCTCGAAAGGTTTTTTGTTCGGGGTTCGGTTCTTCGTTCCAGTCCAACTGATTTCCGAGGATATCCTCCATAACATCACGGATCCTGGTCGCACAATTATCATAAAAGAAATCATAGCGATAGAAGCGATTCTCCGGTTGATAATTCTCCTCCAGGAAGGCCACGAGTCTAGAGGCCTGCTCTGGGCTTAGGTCCAATACCTGTTCACGCATATTCCTTTGGAAATAATTGTACTCCACTTGAAATCGCTCAAAAGTGGAAATGCTGAGCATATAGTCTAAAGTACGCTGTGTAAACTTCACATAAAAGTAGGGTGTATTGAAATCGAAAGTGCCATAGTTGAAAACCAGATCCTGACCTGATGCCCTGTTTTGTACCCGTATTGCACTGTGTCCAAATGCAGAGTATAGCTCGTCTCCTGGATCGCAGGTGAGTAAACTGATCTGGTATTGCTGGGCGGAAGCAAGAAAAATAACCGAATAAATAAACGGATAAACCAGAAGTATCTTTTTCAATTGGGCTAGCATCAAACTAATTTTATTAGGCTTTTAATTTTTTGAAACGATGATTTTTAGGAAAACGATATATGACCAAGCTTCCCGTCATTCGGCACGAATTTACTGGATTATTGTATTTTTTTACGGGCTGAGTCTGAATAATACTGCTTTTCCGCAAATCGTCCTGCAAATCGGGGATTATAGAACTATAGTATCAGGGGATTTTGACAACTTGGCCATTTGGGAAACTTGGGACGGGGGAGCTTGGACTCCCGCTGTAGCAAAACCTGGAATAGATAGCAATATATTTTTAGATTTTGGCCATGAAGTAAGGTTGACGGGTCCTGAATTGGTGAACAGTGTCTATTTCAATGCAGAAGGAGGTACTGGCAGAAAGTTGAATTTGCAAAATTTCAGTTTGGAAGTTTATGGATCTCTTCAATTGATGGAACGTTCAGGACCGGATTATACTTTGGTTGGATCGTCCACAGCCCTTACTTTGATTGACTGGATTTATCCGATTACAGGGGCAATAATTTTTAAAGGAAATAGCCGGACTGTAGTAGACAGGGCTTCATGGAGTGCTCAAAATACGAGGAGTAAGTTCACTGTCATATTTGACCCCAATCCTGGTCAAACACTTACGGTCAACAGTCCATTTAAGTCTACCAAATTTGTTGTGAGGTCAGGTACAGTGATCCAAAAGAGAAATACGGTAGGTACCACGATTTGCTGTACCTTTTCTTTCAATGACCAAGCGGAATTCAATGGAGGAGCTGCATTTGGGGAATTGATTATAGAACCTGGGGCAACCCTCATTTCAGAATGTACCGGAACAGGTCCTACGTTATCGGTTTTTCAAAGAACAAACGCCATCCCCGCAGGCTTATTTCATGTTCAAGTAGGAGGGAATGCTGTTTTCCTTGGAAACAATCCAATTATAGAATCCGCCAATTTTCTTCTTGAAGGCAATATGTATTACCGTTCCAATACAGGAAGTCAAAGGCTGATTCGATCCACAATGGCGGCAGCAAGCCAACCTAAGAAATACCACAACTTGATTTTTGAAAATAATGCTCAAAAACTGTTGACGGATTCTCTTTTTCTCACAGGAGACTTGGCAAGGTTGTCGGGAGGCGATATAATGGAAGCACCGACCTTTCTGAGGTTTGAGGGAAATGCAGTACAGCAGACTGTGGGGTTCAATTTTGATTTTGACCAAGTGGAGGTAAATAAAACTGGCGGCAAATTGATTTTGAATTCTGATATGGACATTAAATCCAATTTCTTCCAAAGAAACGGTCAAGTAGATTTTGATGGATTTAACCTACACATCAATACCAATGGTTCTGGGAGTTATGAATTAGACGATGGGAAATGGATCAATCTCAATACCCTGATTTATCATAATCTGCCTCCGGTTTTGAATGAAAAGAATGCCACATTTCCTTTTGAAGATGCCTATCAGGGAGGTGTTAGAAGGTTGCGGCTTTTAGGAAATTCACCTGGTGGACAATTGACTTTGCGGTATTTTGAAGTGCCCGGTGCCAATTGGGATCCCATGTTCGATGATTCGGATGGGACACCTATTCTTTATCAATTGAATAGTTATTTTGAATTTTCAGGACTCTCACCATCCCCTGATCCTATCGAATTGCATATTGCAGCAGAAAATTTAATCGTGGATGAGGTGGAAGACCTTCGTATTGTCAGCAATGGACAGGCAGCACCCGGTATTCACCTTCCTGGAGTTGATGCAGATACTTTGTGGGCAAGAAGATCACTTGAATTTGGGCAGCTAGAGGGTAGGACATTTACCATAGGCAGTTTTAGGGAAATGTCTATTTTGCCAGTAACTTGGGTAGAGGTGATGGCCTTTTGGGAGAAAGAAAGCATTGTGGTGAAGTGGTCCACGGCACAGGAAAAGGATAATGAAAAATTTATTCTATACAGGGCAAAAGACAAGCATTTGGAGTTTGAAAAGATAGCTGAAATACCTTCCAAAGGTCAAAGTGAGGAAACTCAGAGTTACACTTATACCTATTTTGAGAAGTTGCTGGACAAACCTTATTTTCAACTGGAGCAAGTGGATAGGGATGGGGAAAGCAGTTTTTCGGAAGTCTTTAGATTAACTGGCGATATGGATTTTGTATCCGAATCAACCAAGGTTTACCCCAATCCTTACGTTTCAGGTCAGATCAATTTTGACTTACCGCCAAACATAGCTTATAAAGATGCTTCGGTAACTGTTTATGGAATGAATGGGGAGAGCTTCTTCTCCAGGGGACTGGAAGCTGCTGACTTATCTGAGAAATTTTCCAAATTACCAAAAGGGATTTATCTGATTCAATTGGATGCCCCTGGTTATCAGGATAGGTTGCGGTTTTGGAAGATATGATTAATAACCATGGCCTGCCCTATTTGATCGTATAAGATTATAAACAAAAATCATTGTAATAGGGTATGCACCAAGTCTTTTTCAATTTTGTTCACTTAAAAGAAGGTTCTTATATTTATTTTATTAATTCAAAAACACTGTTTGTGAAAAACAGTATACTAAAAAGCTAAAACTACTTGATCATGAAGCAGATTACGATAAAAATACCAGATAATAAATATTCTTTTTTTCTCGAATTAGTCAAAAACTTAGGGCTTACTGTAAAGGAAGAGACTTTAGAAGGGAGTCAGGAAGTTTTAAATGGGCTAGAACAAGGTTTTATGGAGGTCAAACTGATTCAGGAGGGAAAAACAAAGGGTACACCGCTTAAAGAGTTCCTCGATGAGCTTTAATATTGAACTTACTGACCACTTTAAGAAAGAAGCCAAGAAGCTCTCCAAAAAATACAGATCATTAAAAGAAGATCTGAAAGCTCTTGGTGATAAACTTGGCGAAAATCCTAAATCAGGCACCCCCATGGGGCATGAAGTATACAAAATAAGGCTTGCAATTGCTTCCAAGGGCAAAGGTAAATCCGGTGGGGCACGAGTAATCACTTTTGTGAAAATAGTTGACGAAGTAGTTTATCTTGTTTCTATATATGATAAAAAACAACTCGATAACTTAACAAAAGAGCAGATTTTGGAGCTTCTAAAAAAAGTAAGTTTGTTATGAAGATGATTTTGAAAATGTATTTTTTGCTTTTACTGATTTTTCATCTGGCTGTTGAATTATATGCCATCAACCCTAATAGAGATTATATCAGGACACCAGATTCTTTGGGCTTGGATTTTGAGTCTTTGAATTTACATACCTATGATGGATATGATATTCATACGTGGATCTATGCAGCTAATCCAGAAAAAGACAATTGCAAAATCTTGTTATTGGCTTATCCCGATGCAGGCAATATGTCTTATTTCGTTTACCATTCAGCCATTTTGGCCAGCCATGGATATACAGTGGTTACGTTTGATTACAGAGGTTTTGGGAAAAGCTCTGATTTTGAAATTGATCAGGATAGCCTTTATTACAATGAATTTGCTATAGACTTAAGCGCTGTAGCAGAAGTGATTTATGAGAAATTCCCCAATAAGGAGATTGGCATTTGGGCGCTGTCAATGGGTACCATAATAGCAGTGAAAGCCATGGAATCCTTAAAAGGGAAGGTTCAATTTCTAATTTCTGAAGGATTTGTTTCTGACCCCTCCCTGATTGTCGAAAGAACTTTTGAGCAAAAGGATAAGGTCCTGAGTCTTCCTGAAAATGGCAATGCGTATTTCAATAGCTTAAAAAAAATCGACATACCTATCCTGATTTTTACAGCTACTTTAGATCAGATCACAACCTATGATGATGCTTTAAATGTCAAAAAACAAGTAAACGGGAGATGTGAAATTGTCCTCTTTGAAGGAGAACATCTAGGTGGCTTTAATTTTGGTGATGGAGATTGGGGAGCTTATTACGTGGGGGAAATCAATAGGTTTCTGGAGGGAATATTTGTATAAATTTCATACTTGATTATTGGGCTGTGCCAAACATATACTTCCCCATATCAACTAGGATAAACCACAAAGGAGAAGTGTAATTTGCTATTAGTTAATTGTTTAGGTAATTTTAAATCCAAATAAACCCAATCAAAATGAAAACTATTAAATCTATATCCTTGTTGATTGGTTTTTCTCTTCCTTTTGTTTTAGGTGGTTCTATACCG